>NZ_JADBUE010000337.1:0-5984 GCF_020245805.1 Microcystis sp. M179S2
AAATCCTTATCTGGCAAGAGACTTAATTGATTAGTTCGCTCTAGATCAAAAATAATTGACAAAAATCGCCAAATGCCTTTCTATATAAGGGTTCCATCCCTTATAACCCCCGTCCATTGCATAACAAAAACCGAAGAACCTGTAGTTTCTTGGCTTTTCTCCTAGATGAACGTGATCTTCCTGGGGGTCTATATCTCCCCATAATCCGCTACTCAACTTGTCGTCAATGACCGCTAACTACCTAATTACCGAATTATCCCTCAATGATAAACTTAATTCTACCTTTTTGGGGTTCTTTCACATTATTTAACACTTGAATTACTTCTAATGGTAATACCTCAATCACTCCTGTATCTAGTTCATTACCCGAAAGTCGATCCAAACGCTGAAATTGAGTTGCTTCAACCCGAACCACATTCTGAACCTGTAAAGCACGAGCGATAATTTGACTCAGATAAAGGGGTTGACCTAATTTAAAACTATCTGGGAAAAAAAATCCTTGTTCTCCATCGGGAAAAATGACCGAACTAAAAGCCAAATTCAAGATCCCTAATACTTGATTAGGCACAGTATGAGGCTTAATATACACCTTGAGGGTAATGGCAACTGGCACAAATTGTGCGCCTTTTACTACCAAATCTGTGCCAATTATTGCCCAAGAGGTCAAATAATCCTTAATTTCTGCTGCAAATGCTGGCTCTACAGATCGCCCTTCATGACGAAGAACATAGATAAAGAGAGTATTCCAACTACCTGTCCATTGACGAATAGCGATCGCTTGCATAACCTCAGGATGGGTTTCGGTTCTTGCTGCATAGTCTGCTTCGATGACACAACGTTTTTGAGTATAAAAAACCACTGGTGCATTCAGACGAATTTCTTCAAGAGATTCAGGTTCTTCCCCCCCTTGGGCAGGCATCGGATTACGAATACCTATAATGTTAAGATCATCACTTACAATAGTTGTAATAGTTTCTTGACCCACATTTCCTTGAATGCCATTTCCTAACCGATAAATAGGCTGAAATTGATGTCCACTGGGGGGTATTTTGCCAAATTTACCGTCGCCAAACCGTAGATAAATTAAACCATCTTCTTCCATTTCTACAACGAAATCTTGGCTAAAAGGATTACTGGCAAGTAAATCTTTTGGGGCGATCCAAATATTACTATTTACAATTATTTGAGGAGGAAGAAATAGGTAAATTCCTCCCAATTATTGCAAGAGAATGGCAGGAGTTGCCTGATGGGGTTTTTGTTCTAAGGTTTTTTTAGCTGATTGTTTCTTGGCGATATTAGACAGAAAAAGAACTCGAAACGTTAGCGCTCCAATCGGACAGAAATGAGGGCGATATTTTCCCTGTTCTGGAACAGTATCTAGGAGCTTATCATTATCAATGGTACAGCCATGATCTGCCAGAACAATATTGCCTCTAACCACTGTGCAATCTTGCTGATAATGCCCCTCGTTTGTTAAGCTAGACACAACCAAATCAAAAGGTAATCTATCTTCTAGCAGCCATTCAATTTCAGTTATTTCTTGAGAGTAAAGTTCATCATAACTTAGTTGAGGTTTTTGGCTTAATCTCACCTGATGACGATGTTGATAGTTAGCATCTTTGGTTAAACCAGTTTGGGGATTAATAACTTCCTCAAAAATCAAAATATCTCCCTGTTGCAAGTTATAAAAATGTCCTTTTAAAGTCGCCTTAGTTGTTCCTTTTTTTAGGGAAAGTTGAAGACTTCCACTGGTATAAAAATACATTTAATTATGTTGAACATAAAGGGAGACTGTTTCCATCGTTTCAAACACTTGCTCTGAAGGATTAGCCTGTTGAATACGTTGCTTATATTCATTAACTAAAATTCGTTTAGGGGCGGGTTGATTGTGTGTCAATAGGGGTGTTCCAATCGGTAAAACAGTATTTCCTGTTACTTGTACTTGTACCCAAACCCTAGCATTACATCCTTCTGATACCCGATAATCTAGTAATCTAGCATGACGAGTTAAAGAAAGCCTCCGTCGCGCTGTTCCTAAATAGCTTTCCGTAGCAACAGCATCTTGATAATAACTGAGATAATCAGCTACATAAGCGAGTAAATCAACTAAGACAATCCCTAAATCAGCTTCATGACGTTCTTGCCATTGGGGGAGTAATAACGTTAAATAATCTAGCATTAATTGCCGAAAGCTTTGATAATCTTTAGCTAAATAATTAATGTCAATAGGTAATTGTAAAGGTGGTGGTAAATCAGTAGGAGACTGAGGATGAATCGGAATTATGTTATCTGGCCATAAACTAAAAGGTAATTGAGATAACGCCGAGTCTAAATACTCGATATCGATTAATGTGAGAAGGTGAAAACCGAGCCAATCCTCATTTTTCGTGGTTAAATTTAGTTCTAATTGTACATAATTTTTAATGTAATTCACTGACTCAACTTTTAAAGGTGCTAATTTTTTTTGTAGTGTTTTAATTTGAAAATTAGCGGGAGTCAAATTAGGGGGAATATGTTGCTTATTGGGCTGCTCAGGAGAAGGTGAAACAAAATAAGCTCTTAAATACCATTGTTGTTCTTGTTGCTCTATTTCAAGAAAATCCAGTCCGATCAAGTTAGGATGTTGACTAACATTTAATCGACGTTGTAACCGTATATAAGAACTAAATTTATCGGTCATTTCCATTGACTATTTCCCCTCAACATTCAAATTTAACTCGATACCGTTCTTGACTAATCAGAACAGCATATTCAATAAAAATTGTTACCTTAGAGTCCTCTGTCTTAACCTCTACTGTTGCCACCTGAATGACATCTCCTAGCCACTGACTAAGGGCAGCTTGTACCATCGCTTGAGTAACGGCTACCATTTCCGTATTATTAGTGGTAAAAACTAATCGTTGCAACCCACAACCAAAGGATGGCAAATTAACCCTTTCTCCCGGCATGGTAAAGAGAATTTGTTCGATCATTTGATAGATATGTTGATTGTAGTCGGTGGTGGCGACTAAACCTTGATTATTAAGCTTAAAAGGGAAAGCAATTTGCATATTTTTTGTTAATGTTTAACTTCATTGGGTTTAATCTAGTGTTAGGTTAGGAATGACACAACGGACTTGCCTTAAATAAAGAGGACTTGCTGACCATCGACCAATAAATCTCCTGTTACCTCGACTAATCCAGTGATGGCATAGAAATTCATAGAAATGGCTAAAGTATAGGCGCTCCGTCAATCGTACCGGCCCCTAATATAGCAATACCTCCTTCAGCGGTCAAAGCACCTGCTATGTTGGTCTCCCCTTCGACGGTCAAAGCACCTGCTATGTTGGTCTCCCCTTCTATCTCAATCGCTCCAGTTACATTCGTATTTCCTTCTATTTCAACTGCTCCGATTATATTAGTATTTCCTTCTATGTTGACTATACTTGTTATTTTAGTAGTGGCAGCCTCTATAGCCACATCAGCAGTGGCTGTTACCGTCACATCACCCGAATTTATTAAAATGACTTCTTCGTTTAGGGTCAGGGTTGATTCAGGAATTTCTGAGGTAATGGCCGCTTCTGTCATGGAAATCGTACCTGGGGGAAATTCGAGGGTAATTCCTTCTTCTGTGACTAATTTAATGATGGCAGGGGCAGCATTAATTTCAATTCCCGTGGAATTAAAAACCATTTTTAAGGGAGTCGCCACAGCTTCAGGGGAACATTCTAAAGTAAAGCCTCCCACTTCCGGTAGATCATTGAGTACCATCTTGATAAATTCGGTTTTAAATATCTTGGTTGCAGGATTAGGCAATTCTTCGGGACCACTTGGTACTTGACCTTCATCCCAAAAACAGCCCACCCATATAGGATAATTAGGATCGCCTCCTTCAAATTCCAGCCAAACATTAGCTCCAACCGGGGGAATCGCATAAAACCCAACGCCCGAACCCGCATAAGGAGTACAAGGCAAAGCCCAATTTAACTTAGATCCATAAACCACCGCAACTTCTGCTCGAATTCGTCCTAATCCTAATGGATCTTCATTATTCCGCACGATCCCTCGATACTTACCATAAAAACGCTGCCCGCCATCAGAGGAGCCGGTGTCTGCATTATTCCTCGGATTGGAACCAGGTGAAAAATTGCCATTCATCGTAATTAAACACAGAATTAGATTAAGGATTAGGGTTGAACAAAATTCGTCAGACTTCCTAAACCAGAACGGGTCAGGGTAAATTGTTGTTGGTAATTCCCTCGTGCGAGCTTGTGGGTCACACTTTGGACATAATATTGACCATCATAGCTATGACCGACACCTCGAACGCCCACAATACCAGGTGCTTGCAAAATATGCCCATAACGAAGCGTATTTAATTGTCCTTGAGCAACCACGACGTTATCCATCGATAAATCGGTAATCGCTTGGGCTTTTGCTAAAGCATCTAGGGGACCAAGACGGGGATCGGTAAACTGTTGGGTTCGTATAAAGGGGAGAGACAGTTCTAAGGGTTGCAGTTCGGACTGAGATAGGGGCGTTCGGGTACTATTAGTGGTAACAATCGGGATGTCTTCTGATAATTCGGGTTGAAGGGGGTCGGACTGGGCAAAACCATAGACTAGGGTGGGTGATAGAGCATCATAGCAAAAGTTAATCGATTCTACATTGGTCGCAGGTCCCATGTCCACAGTCATAGCGGGTTGTGGGTTTCCTGTGCGTAAAGGCGGACCCCAATAAGCAATATTGCTCAAGAAAGTTGGACCTGGTTTCATATAAAAAAGATAACCATGTCTGGCGGCTAGTTGCTGAAGATAGGCGCGATCAGTGGCATTTTGTTGGGGAACCCAATCCACTTGTAGCGATTGATAAGGGGGTAACGTAGCAGGAAATATTTCGGGAATAATTAAACCGAGTAAAGGAATATATTTGGCGAGAATTAATTCAACAATTGCGATGTGTCCCAAATTGGGATATTCGGTAGAGTATTCATACAGATCCATGACAATGCTGACATCTTCTCCTGTTACCGATAACATAGCTGCCCCAATTTCTTGAGAGTGAATTAATTCTTGTTGGGTAATAAATCCATCTATTAAAATACTCGGTGTTCCATTAAGTGTAATGGTCAGAATTACTCGATTTTTTGGGGTGAGGAGGGTACTTCTCAATAACTCATAATCGGTAGTTAATCCTTTGGTTCGTTCAGCATTAAATAGCAATTGGAACTTTGATGGACTTTGATCGCTTTGGGTAATCTCGACACTTTGCAGGGATTCAGCAATAAATTGGGGCGCAGGACTAGGCCGATTTTTTCCTAATGCTAATCTTAGCGTAATAGCTGTTCCCATCATGATTATTCTCCAGGTACTTGGGGAATCGCAACTTTTAAAATGCGTCCTGGCCGTTCAGTCAAATCTATGGGATTCATCCCATTATTTGCATCTGCAATCCGCCAAAATAACAGGGGATTACCCAATGTTTTGGACGCAATAATATCTAAGCGATCACCATCATTAACCTTAACATTCGTGAGAAAGGGTAAATCTTGACCTTGGGGAAGAAAACGACGGCGTTTATAAATAATTTCCTGCCCAGTAGAACTCGTATATCGAGCATCGGCAATAGCATAATAGCGACTGGTATGATCAAACATTTAGACTTAAAATCCTCCTCAATTTCAATGGTTTATCTAAGTTGATTGACATTCACTCCCAACATCTGACTGGAAGTAGTAATAGCACTACTAGACATAGATTGTAAGATATTTTGATAGGCACTAAATTGATGGTATTGAGGGTTAGAAGAACTCAAATCTGAGTAGTTTAACACTCGCATACTCAAGGAAACCGTCGCTCGAATAGCTGGACTTCCCCGTTGACAAAAAGCCATAACCTATGCTGTAGGAGGGATTAAGAGAATTTCTGATGCCCCGTTACTGGGTACAAATCAGGGAAACTCCCAATAAATCTAACGCATGATTGTTGCAGTTGGGTCGGTCGAGT
>NZ_JADBUE010000338.1:0-2765 GCF_020245805.1 Microcystis sp. M179S2
ACCTGATGGTTTTTTCTAAGGGTGGTAAACGACGTAAATATGGTGGCTCTACCACAAGACATGGGTTCCGTAAAGGAGATTTAGTTTCTTCTCCCAAAGGAATTGGTTATGTTAGTGGAGATACCGAAAAACAGCTATCTGTAAGCGATACCAATGGTCAACGATTGGGACAAATAGCTGTTAGCAAGATTCAGTTAATTCGTCGTTCTAACGGTTTAATTGTTTCTCACTAACTTGTATAAAGCCGCCCTCCGCTATCGCTAAAGGGCGGGGTTTCAGACCCATTTTTTCGATGAACGAGAACCCGAACCCTATCCCCCCCATCCTACCCCGATCGGCGTGGGAGAGCCAGATCGCCTATCTCCGGGCTGTATTCCGGGCGAAAAAAGCGCTAGATGAAATTGAACGAATTCAGAACGAGAAGACATGAACGCTCGCTCTAATCCGCATCCACTAACTCCTCATCCCTCACTGAATCGCCTGTTTTAAACTACGGCAGAATTCTTCAAGGGATTTTAACCCATCGCCGGGGGAATTATCGGCTAGACGTTTAACCATGGCACTGCCGACAATTACCGCATCAGCCCCCCAGTTTTTCACCTGTAGCGCCTGTGTCGGGTCAGAAATGCCAAATCCTACCCCCACGGGTTTATCGGTGACAGAACGGATAGAATCGAGCAATTCCTCCACTCTGGTGGCCACTTGCTTCCGCATTCCCGTCACTCCCGTGACACTCACCAGATAAATAAAACCTTGGGATTGCCTGGCGATCGCTTGTATTCGTTCCGGGGGACTGGTAGGCGCTACCAATAAAATCACTTCAATTCCCTTAGCGGCAGCCGGTTGCAGCAGACTTTCCGCTTCCTCTAGGGGTAAATCGGGAACCACCAAACCACTCACCCCAGCTGCTTTAATTTGGTCTAAAAAGACATCTATCCCGCGATGATAGATGGGATTATAGTAAGTAAAGAGAATAATGGGAGCTTTCACCTCTCCCTGAGCATTTTTGACGATTTCTAGCACATCTTCCAACTTGACACCCCGATTTAAAGCGCGCGTGGCCGCCGCTTGAATAACCGGACCATCCGCAAGAGGATCGGAATAGGGAACCCCCAACTCGATCAGATCGGCCCCTGCCCGGTCTAAAATGCGTAAAGCTTGGGCAGTAGTGGACAAATCGGGATCACCGGCAGTAATAAAGGGAATTAAGGCACAATTCCCCTGGGAACGGAGAGAACGAAAACACTCGGAAACAGCAGTCATCGAAAATTACTGGAGACATAAAGCACCGTCTATTATCTCATGGTGGGGAATAGCTCATTGCTGGTTGCCGCAAGCTCAGGTAAAGAATTTTTCAAGTAATACTTAAGAAATATTGACAAAATGGCGATCAAGGTTAGAATAGGCTCAGTCTGGCAGTTTTAAGAAAATTTCTTGGATAATAAAGGTTTTCATTCCGCTTTTTCCAGTACACAATAGGACTAATGCCCGATCGGGTTTCGTATAATCAAACACCATATATCTATGTTTTCCATTTACATTCTCACTCATAACGAAGAAATTGATATTGCCGCCTGTGTGGAATCGGCACTTCTATCCGATGATGTGATTGTGGTTGACTCCTACAGTAGCGATCGCACTGTAGAGATTGCTTCTCGTTATCCAGTGCGCGTGATTCAGCATCAATTCGAGAGTCATGGTAAACAAAGAACTTGGATGTTAGAAAATATCGAGACTAAATACGATTGGGTTTATATTCTCGAAGCAGATGAAAGGATGACACCCCAACTGTATGCAGAATGTCTGCGTGCCACGCAACAACAGGAATTTACTGGTTTTTATGTGGCTGAAAGAGTTATGTTTATGGGAACTTGGATCCGTCGCAGCACCCAGTATCCCCGTTATCAAATGCGTCTATTTAGAAAAGATCAAGTCTGGTTTAGCGATTATGGTCACACGGAAAGGGAAGAATGTCGAGGAAAAACCTCTTTTTTAGAAGAAACCTATCCCCACTATACCTGTAGTAAAGGTTTAAGTCGTTGGATTGAAAAACATAATCGTTACTCTACCGATGAAGCAGCAGAAACCCTACATCAGTTGGCTAACGGGGGTGTTAGTTGGAAAAATTTATTTTTTGGTGAAACCGAAGTAGATAGACGGAGAGCTTTAAAAGATTTATCCCTACGATTGCCTTTTCGTCCCTTGCTTCGTTGGTTTTATATGTATTTTATCTTGGCGGGAATTCTCGATGGTAAAGCTGGTTTTGCTTGGTGTACTTTGCAAGCTTTTTATGAGTATTTGATCCTCTTAAAAGTAGCGGAAATGAAACAGGGTTTACCCACTCCCCCCGAAGTGAGAAATCGTTTTCATTCCCCGCAAAATGGTGACAATCTTAATTCCCATAGGTCTAATTTCGTCTCCCTGAAAGGAAAAGCCAATTAACATTCAACCATTATTAATCAGTCAGCAATCACCTAACAACAACCTAGAGATAAAAAGCAATCCTGATCCATTTTTTATTAGCTGTGACATCAATTTCACGTTTCACGGCTGTTGTCTCATCTCAAGCTGTACGGTATTTAAACTGCGTATTGGAATTTTATACCTGGACTTCCCCCATACAGAAATACTAAAAAATTAACAAAACCCTTACTGCAGGTCGCTTCTCAGAAAAAATTGAAAAGAGGCTACTGGGTACATTTTTCCCTTGAATATGGCTATACCGTTGACTGTATCTGGAGTAGAGCGATTCCGTAGAGTTGGCT
>NZ_JADBUE010000339.1:0-14354 GCF_020245805.1 Microcystis sp. M179S2
AAATAGAGAGAATTCTTGTCCATTAAGAAATGTTACAAATTACATGGGTACATTAAGAAAAGTTAAGGGGGTACATCCATTGATGGATAAGGGTTTTGGGCTATTATGGTATATATGTATGGGGGAAGTTCAGGTATAGGAAACCCCATGAACTTTGATGCTCCGAGCATTTAGCAGCGTGATGATACCTCCCTCGTTGGACAGTTGTGCGTCCGCCCCGCCCAATGGTACCGTCACGATGCCCCCTGCTTTGAGGCGGATGTCGCGTAGAGGAGACTTGCGCTTCTGCTTGTCTGCCAAAGACCAACCGTTTAGATCGACAACATCCGGCGAAACATTGATCAGTGTCACCGACTCCTTGCCTGGATCTGCTCCCAGGGGATTCACCAGTGCCGCCAGAATCCTTACGGCTGCCTCAACTGGAACCTCTGTAATAGCATCGCCCGTGCGATCATCGGTATGGAAAGATTGGGACTGGAAGGCAAGAAAGATGCCGATCCATTGGTGGCGGGAGGGGAAATGAATCAGCAGTGCGCCATCCTGATAAACGCCGTTATCCCTTTGGAATCTGCCCACACTGCCCTGATTCATGTGGATGTCGTGAATACCGCTGCCGGGAACAAAATCAAAGTATTGGTCGGGGGTGGTCGGTTCTGGCCCCCAAGAGGCTCCGAAGGCGTACAAAACCGCATCTTCAGCTTGAATAGCCCGCTGAACGTACAAGTCAATCAATTCCTTTAAGTCATTGCCAGGTCCGGGAACGTCCGGGGGCAGTGGCTTCATGTCTTCGGGACGGAACAAATTCCCGCGAATAAAATCCAGAGCTACACCTCCGGGTTGGCTTTCCAGTTTGTGGAATCCTAAACTGAAGTTCGCTAACTGATTTAAGATTGGGTGCTGAAAGGCATCATTGACTAGATACAGCAAATCCGAAGGGCTTTCTTGGGATTTGACGTTGATGGCGATGCGGTGTTTTTTCTGCCCATCGCTTACCAAAACCTGATAATGGGGCGAAGGATCGGTCTGGGGATCGATTTTGCGTTCCAAAGCCCGACATTTTAATACTCCATAGGTTGCTAGAGACATTTTTTCAATACCTCCTTTTGAGATAATCAGCAGTAGGACTCAATCACTGAACCTGAATATTGACTGTGAACTGCTCAATTGCTCTAGTCTCAGGTTCCCATGAACGCCGCCGCCTGAGTTGAATCTGAGCCGTTCCAGTGGACTTCGCCCTAAAATGGAAGGTTCGCGTACCCCCACCGCCTGTACTAGATCCGGGCGCTACCGAGTAATCTGAACCGGGGAACTCGACAAGCTGATTGTCAACTCCGCTGATTTCCCAACGATAGCCGGTAGTGGGGTTTTCTGGGAGACGGATGGCAATTAAATCGCCCGCCTGCACCTCGAATGTTTTCCCCTGATCGCTGTCTGAAATGACAATTTCCGACATACCAGAATTCCTTCCTAATGAATTGTCACTATTACAGGCTGCATGGGCCGGGTTAGCTACGAGACAGATTAAGATCATCCCCAGGGTCAAAGCTATCCAGCGTACAGCAGTGAGGTTTAAATTGCTCAAATCCTTGAAAGTAGATTCGCGTTGAAACATGGAAGTTTTGAGTTAGAAATGAGAGTTGGGAAGCAGGTTAGATAAGCTTTATCACCCCTGCTCCTCCGAAAACAGTCGCATTTAATCAGATTTCCCTATCTCCTCAAGATAGAGTTTTGAGATAGCCTACGGTTCATTTTCCACTTGACGAATCGTCCAGAAATCGTCAGCTAGGTTATCGTCCAACAGATAAGCATAGGGGATGGTAAAGTAGCCTTGCATTCCCCAGTCTTTCCCCCAGGAGTTGCGGACGATAAACCGCCGTTGGCTATCATCATAACCGACGGCTAACACGGCATGACCCCCCAATAATTGTTCATTGGGAGACGGCATGGGGACGCGACCTGTTTGTTTCACCTCTTGACTTTCAAAGCTCTCGTAAACACTGAACCCAAAGACGAAGGGATAGCCGGATGCTAAACATCCCTTCATCTGATTGAGGTTTCGCACTAGGCGGCTGTAAAGAATTGCTTGGTGTTTGGCCGCGACTTCATAACATTTTGGGGTAGGTTTTTTAATAAACCTGACCTGATAATCAGGATCGTAGGGCCAGATGCCCTCAGGTCCGGGATGCTGTTTGGTTTTTTCCTCTGGACAAGCGCCTTGCTTGCCAACGCTTTTAATGCCATCACGAATCATGGCGCCGCTATCTTCGTTCACAGTCCCTTCCATGACCCGTTCGTTGTAGTAAATAAACAAGCGGGAAGGGGTAAAAATATCCGTCAATTTCTGCTTCATTTGATCGAACTCAAGGGCACCAGCAATGGCATTGGCGGTACAACTGCCCAACTGTTCTTGATCGTAGATGTGGGGACAATTAGGGCGGAGATCGACCTTGGCTGGTAAAGCTCTCAGTGCTGTAACGGGTGCAGCGTAAAGCAGATCTCGATGATCTGGTAAGTCAGGAACCCATCCATAACGTTTGTTTGTGCGTGTCATTTTTTCAACTCCTGTTCAATCTAAAAAAGATGTGAATTTTTTACTTTGTGGCATGGACATCTCAGAAGTACGATCGCTTCTTTCCTGTTTCAGGAACTGCGATCGCATTGTTGTCAAGTTGATTAGCTCAAGGGAATTTCACCTCCTGTTTACTTCTGGCGATCGCATCTTGCCCTTTCAAAAAGCGATCGCCTTCCTCAATAAGCTCAGAAACATTTTCGAGAACGTCCGATCACACTTGCGATAGCTGTTAGAGCAACAGCGCCACAGAGAACTGGTACAAGTTGCGGTGACGATGCTCCAAGTAGTACCAAGATTGCCAGTATCAAGGCACCAATGCCCGCACCCGCCACAATAACCCGCAGCCTGATGCAAATATTGGGCTGACACTGAATGACCCAGGTTAAGGCGATCGCAGCTAGGAAGACTGCAATCACTGCGACAGTTACCCAATTAGTCATTATGCCGAGGGCAACAATGAAAATTGTCAGTGAGACGGCACAGATGATAGCTAATGTTCGGCAGAGCCGTACTTTCTGCCAGTCTCCAGTCGGTGATGCTTCAACCTGGCTAGAATCGCCACCGAGCGAGTCAACCCGATTAGCAATCTGTTCAACATAACGGTTGAAAACAGGGAACCAACGGTTATTTTCGGGGATGGACTGCTGAACCCAGCGGAGATTGGATAATATGCGTTCTTCCGGTCCGAGCATTTCCTCTTTCGTCCGAACTGGAATCGTAAGCTGGAATGTGCCAAGGATGCGCCGCCATTTCCTTGAATGTTCTACAATCGCCAGGTTTTCCGACGGCGAGTCTTGCAGACGTGGCTCAATCGGAAGTTCTTTGCCTGTACTCGTCACTTGCCGGACAACTACCGTGAAAACCTCGTCCCGCCTTACCGTTGGGGGTAAATCGATTGACAGCAACCCGGCTAAATTTGTGTCCGATCCGAGTGGAATGGGTATATAGGTGATGCCATCCGTCGGGCAACGCAGAGTATGATCGTCGATTCGAATCAATCGGTGTGATCTGTACATCTGCACGGCCATTTCGAGGATCTGGGTGACGCTGACACCGGGCAGATAAAGGGTTGCAAGGCTTCCGACCGGAGTGTTTCCCCAGTCAATCATCAATTCGTCGGGGATCTCATCGGGACCAAGATTTGCCCGTGTCGGTCGGATGTCAAAGGTATTGGGGATGCGGCGGGATGCGAGATTGCCAGGATTTGGGGATTCAACGATCATGAGATTCCGCTGGGCGAGTTTGTCAGAGGATCCTGGAGTCGCATTGGGTGGAATCGGATCGGGATCAAAGGCAATTTCGGCAACGAGACACTGGTGCTTGTTGCGGATATGTTCATAGATTGTTTTACGATCCGCTGCCGGATAGGGTCCATCCATCGGTGATGCTTGGAACGGAAACTGAGGTTGGGACGATTGGTTGATGTCTAACCAGCAACCGAAGTAGTTGTAACTCTCTGTCCCTGTTATGTCGGGTTGAAGCGTCTGCACATTCGCTGGGTCAGGTTGGTCGTTCAGGGTCTTGGTTTGGTCCGATGAATCAATTCGTGGTGCGGCAAAGCAGGGAATACTGATTACCTCGCCGCCCGCCATTCCTCCCTCAATTCCCAGGAGCGGGATGATCGTGCCAGCTTTTCCGCCGCGACGGTAGGTCGTTGACTGGTTGTATTCCAATGAGGTCGTCGAGGCTGGGAAAAGTCGAAAGAATACCCGCACGTCTTTCGCCTCTTTGATTTTCGATCGATAGTGTACTCGAGCGATCGCAAAGTTAAAAACAGGCGTCAGCTTCCCGTTGACTTTAACTTTTTCGGAGAGTTCTAGTTTGGATGTCTGCTGATCGATGGAGATATCGTCAAAGGTCTGTCCACCAGTGGTGCCATTGTTCAAGTTGGCAATCACTTGCTCGATGAAGTCCGGGGCCTGATCGGGCGCGTTCCCCATGGTCTTGCCAAACTGCGACTCGCCTGCCTTAATTTGGAACACCCGCAGATCTCCGCTCAACCAGGAAACTGGACCATCGACTTCGTAGGGATTGGGCTGCTTGATCAGGTAGATGGTCGCGCTACTCGACACAGTTGCGATCGACGCGGTAAGTGTTACATCCTCCACGTCGTTGACAAATCCGTCGGTGCCTGTGAAGCTAATCTGATAAGTCCAGGTTAATCTCTGCCGACGTTTGAGATGGCTTGGGTCTTCCACGTCAAGCGCAACCGCCTCGGCTGTCATTTGAGCGATGCTTGGGGCGATCATCAGTGCAGGCTTGATGTTCGGCACACCAAACAGCGTTGCAGATGTGATGCCAAGCTCTTGGGCAGAGAAGCCATCGACAATCACATAAAAAGCTGCTTTAATCACTGCCGCCTGTCCAGGCTTCAGCATTGCTGCAATCTCGTCTTCACCGAAGGTGCTGCGATCAACGATAAAATGGCAGGACTTGACAATCGGACAAGCATAAGGTGAAGGTCCATAGTCCTGGCATAGTCCATCTAAGAGAATCCTGTACAATTCCATGTCGTTGTTGGCTTGAGCTTGCGTCGCTGTCCCTCCGCCGGGCCCGTATTGCTCCCATAGAGAAGGTGTCAGTGTTGCACTGGTGTCAGTCTGGCGTAATCGCCATTCGTCGGGAGTAACTGGTTTATCGCAGAGGGAAGGATCGATGACCATTTTCAGATCCGGCCCGCTGGGTTGTTGAACCATCAACGTCGGTGCTACGTGCCAACACCAATGCACTTCGCACTCAGGCACATTTGAGCTAGGGGCAAGCAAATTGCAACCCGCAGAATCAATCCAGATTTTTTCGGGGGTTTCTCCCTCTGCTATCATCAGATAGCACATCAGATGCGCCCTGATCCAGCATCCGTCATAGGGGAATTTGTAAGGAATGCAGGGATCGGTAGAGGAGCAGGGCACACAGGATTTCGCTTGCATCAGATTAAACAGTTCGACTGCCCTATCCCAGGTGACGGGCGGATCGGGGGCGGATGGAGCCGGTGGCTCGGTAGGGCGATCAATGCCAAAGGATTGAGGGAGCGGTCGGACATCGATAATTTCAAAGTTTTGCTGGGTTGATGTAACCAGAATGGCAGCATCGTTCGCCAGTGCTGCTTGAAGTGCATTCAACATCTTCTGAAAATCCGGATGATTGCGCGGCAGATAGTGGCGGGCTTGAGAAGTATAGAAGGTAACATAAACAGCTTCTTCACTTTCATTTATTCGCCAAACCTTGGCAGCTTCGGGAACACATAATTTTGTGATGATATTTGTCTCAGAATCGATTTCTACATAGACTGGCCTGTTATTTCTCTGAAGGTAATCAACCATTCGTGCCCAAACCGTCGCAGGGGGATAGCTTAGGTCTAAAAGACCTACTCGATCGCCTTCAAAGTTCACCGTCATAACCTGTGATTCTTGGTATGGAAGGGATCTCAGAATTTCCCCAGATGGAGACAGTTTCCTGATCTTATCTATCAGTGCATTAGAATTAGACATTTTTAGTTCCTCCGTATGTAGTTGATTGTTCTATAGCGGTTCTCACACCTGTGCCGTAGCTGTGATAGGTTTCCTGAAACCGAACCTGTTTAAAAGTAGGGCTAATCCAGAGTGCCGTCACCCCCAATCATTTCAGATAGCCGATTTTGCTCTCTAACCCCTTGAGCGTCCCTCCCACATATTTGAATCCCGCTCCGCGCTGTTCGATCCGCATCCGCCTCTGTTTTCACGGCATTTTCCGCACCAGCGGGACTGTAGGCTGGGGTTGTCCCGCTCCGGACTAAATTCCCCTCGTTGTCCTTGTACCCATTTTCACGACCATCGGAGAAGCGATCGAGCATCAAGAAATAGAACGCTTGGTCTTCCCAGGCGATCGGCGACGGGAACAATCCCCCCGCTGGTGATAGGGATGCAAAATTTAGTTGGCTTAAGCGTTGAACGGTTGTCGTCATGGTATTTTTCCTCTCAATCTTTCAAACTACTCATCCTGTCCGCCGCTCTTTCAATTCCTACTTAAAAAGCTTTTTTCTGGGGATGAGTTCATTGGTTTATTCCCTCCTTTTTAACCGTCTTCATGTATATTTTTTGACTTTTTGATGCTCTTCTTCTAGGGTAAAGTGAAAGTATAGTAAAGCGCTGTCAAATTTTCAAAACTTAATTTTTCCGAGTCTGTCCACTCACTTATTTTTAACAAAGGTTAAGGACTCCCTCTCAAATAGTTTTTGATAAGTTCGATTCTTTCTTTTGGCTTCCTGGTATCCCTTGAAGCTACACTTTCAGCTATACCGAGCCGAAGCAATTCTCTTAAGATCGAATAATCGCAAAATCGGCGCTGCTATTTCCCGTTATCAACCCATCGACCGCATGAAAATGCTTGTCATAGCTAAATAAAGCCAGATTATATTGTAGAGCCATCGCCGCGATCCACATATGGTTAGTGGGAATCGGATTGCCCTTTTTCCTCAAGTAATAATAAACTCTAGCGTAATATTCGGCGGTATTGCAATCGATCTCGCGTAGCGAGCGCTTTGCGTTCGCAAAACGGTTAATTTTGGATATTTCCAAAAATTGCTTAAGTTCTCTTCGGTTATATTCCTCTCTAGAAACCAACTCAAAACCACCATATAATTCCTCTAAAATTACACTATTTAAACCGATTCAAGGCGTGTTCCTAATAATCTCAACTGCTTCCGAAATATTACGTTTAAAAGCGGTGTAAGCGTTGGTATCCAGTAGAATCGGTCTTAGCTCCACAAACTTTCCTCAACTGCTCGAAAGGCTTCTGTATTTTGTAAAAAATTCATCTCATCCACCTCTGTCTAAGTTCTGGCTAATTGAGATAATAAAGTCTGATCGGAATCGACATTATTTGTTCCTAAATCCTACAATAAAAATTTGATCAGTTTTAACTTTTCATCTTAAAATTGAAAATTAACAGGGATAGGAAAGCCCTGTAACTGGAGGATCATGGCTAAAATTGTCGGTGTTCACGGTATCGCGCAAGAATTTAGGGGTAGCCACACGATTTCTGCTGAGTGGTTGCCAAGTCTCAAGGATGGATTAGAACTCGCGGGAACCGAGTTAGAGTCCGATACCGATTTTCGTTGTGCGTTTTACGGAGATATTTTTCGAGGAAAATCGAAAGCGATCGGCATCCCGAACTACGATGTTAATGATATCGATTCCGATTGGGAAAGAGAATTACTCCAGTCGTGGTGGCAAGAAACGGAACGAGTGGAAAATAATCATCCCAATGCAGATAGCCTTTTGAGAGAAAAATCTACCCCGAAAATTATCCAGAGAGCTTTGTCGGGGTTAAGTGAATCTCGGTTTTTCGGTAGCATTGCCGAGAAATTGGTTATTTCTTATCTTAAGCAAGTAGGGGGCTATTTACACAATCGAGAGCTAAAACAGCAGATTCAAGAGCGAGTAATAGAATGTATCAATGAAGAAGATACGCGGGTACTTGTAGCTCATTCTCTCGGTTCGATCGTCTGTTACGAAACTTTATGTCAGCATCCAGAATGGCCGATTAAAGTCTTTGTCACTCTCGGTTCTCCTTTGGGGATAAGACAATTAATTTTCGATCGACTGCAACCATCCCCCCGCAATAACCTGGGGCGCTGGCCCGGAAATGTGGAAAGATGGGTAAATATCGCAGACGATGGCGATGTGGTGGCGTTGACAAAGCAACTCAACTCTTTATTTGAGGGAACTATCGAGGATAAGCTAGTTTATAATGGTTGCGAGGCTCACGATGCCAAAAGGTATCTGACGGCGGTTGAAACTGGGGAAGCGATTCGATCGGGGTTAATCGATTGATGGGCAATGATATGGATGAAGAAATCAAGTATTATCTAATCGCTTGTGGGACAAAGGATTACAAGAACTTAGACCCTGACGAGCAATTACCCAGCGTCGAGACGGATTTAGAACGGGTAATCGATCTGTTTACTCGTGATTTTGGATACCAGCGAGTGTTAACCGATTTAGATATTAATCCGAAAAAAGATGAAATTACCCTCAAATTTGCTCAATGGCTTCAACAAAATCGCCGTGAAACCGATATTGTCATTTTTTATTATTCCGGTCACGGCGAGTATATACTGGGGGATAGACATTATCTTTTACTGGAGGATACTGATCCTAACCTAATTGGACAAACGGCTCTATCGACCGAAGATTTAGTTCGTCCTCTCAATAATGATGGGGTTCGGATAGCGCAGATCCTGTATATTATCGATACCTGTTACTCCCAAATGGGAGCGGTGGACGTTACAAAATTCGCTGCTGGCTCGATCGGGATATATCGATCGAGCAAAGAAAAAAGTATTGCCGTTCACACGATCGCCGCTTGTCGTGCCAAACAAACCGCTAAAGAGAGTGTATTCTCTACCGTGTTGGCAGCAGTTTTGAAAGATTTTTGTGAACATTCTCGTAATCGATATATTTCCCCCGATGAAATTGTAGGCAAAGTTAATGAAAAAATTCCCGACTCAATGCAACAAGAGGTTATACATGACCTGACGGGATCTCAGGGAGAAGCAAAATTTTTTCCAGTTATTCCTAAAACCATACGAACTTGGGAAGAAAAACGCCTTGAATTCACAGAAGAATTATTGAATGAATTTAAAAAACATTTATCAAAAAATTTACTTTTTATCAATTCATTTTTATTGAATAGTAAATTTTTAGAAGAGTTTATTTTGGACGATCTAGAACTTAAAAAACAATTAAAAAAATTATCAAACAAGCCGGTTATAGAGGGTATCTGTCCTCTCATAGCTTGTTCCGATTGGTGTCGAACTAGGTTATTAGAATTAGAAGAAGATAGGATTAAACCGTCGATTGATGCTATCGAAGCTTGGCAGTCTAGGGTTATTAAGTATCGAGAAAATGCGGATTTAGATAAAATACAAAATGAAGTCAGGCAGTCGTGGGAAAAATTCAAGGAACGTATTAATCGAGAAGAACTGAGACTTCAAATTGAAATAGAACAGGATCTCGATAAAGATAATAATACTGGAAGGGTGTTCAACTCATTTCACTTAAGAATGAATCTTTGGATTAAAAGTCAACATCGCCCCTTAGGAAGATTTGCTGAAAACGAAAAAATTGAATTAAATAGCGAAATAGAATCTTGTCCAGAAAGTCAGACATTTCTCACTAATTTAATTCGCAAAGCTCGTTATAGTTTGCCGAACAAAGTAAAGCTAAATCTCGAAATTTTTCTGCCAATAAAAGTTTTAAAATACCCTCTGGAAGAATTTCAATTTAAGCGGGGTACAATGTGGAGATCCCTAGGATACGAGTATCCTGTTTTTATTAACTCCTTCGATCGCTATTTCGATGAAGATTTCCGAGAGATACGCGACGAGATCGAGGAGATCAAGAGAGCTTTATGGGAAAATAATAGCGATCTTGACCAGAAACATTACTACATCGGAACCGAACCATCGATCGCCGATCTGGAATATATCGTGGAATCCCTGCCGATCGCCGTCTGGAGTCGAAACGCCAACCAACCGATGACAGATAACGATCTAAAACCCTCGGAATGGAAAAACTGGCCCGATAATATCAAAGAATTACGCAGAAACGAGCGAAAAATCGCCCTTTTCTGGGACGATCTATACCCCAAACCCTCCCCGAGACCAAGACCTCTAAACACGAGAGTGGTGGAATCCAATGGCCAATAAACCAGTTACCGAAGCAGAAGACCTTCGCATCTATCGGGGGTTGACCCTGAGTGCCGATAGTTTACCCACACCCAAAGAACAAAGAAAACACCTCGATCGCATCCCACCGCCACCCCCTTGGCGCAGTTTTAGCCTGTCCCCGGAAGCATGGACAAAATCGCAGAAAATACCGCCCAAACAGGGAAAAATCGACCCTAGGGCTTTAGGATTCGTCGCGGATAAGAAAGCGGTGGAATTGGTGAATGCTGCCCTCTGTTTGCGTCGTCCCCTACTGATCGAGGGCAACCCCGGCGCCGGCAAGACTTCCCTGGCCTACGCAGTTGCCCGGGAATTGGGACTACCCGGCCCCTACCGTTGGTCGATCGTTTCCCGCACCACCCTTAAAGAGGGTCTTTATGCCTACGATGCGATCGGACGGTTACAGGAAGCTTCCCTACAAAGACAGAAAGTGGGAGAGGGGGGAAAGTACGAGGAACCAGATATCGGCAGCTATCTAAGATTAGGTCCCATGGGGATGGCTTTTTATCGATCCCTTCCAGGACGACCGGCGGTGCTGCTAATTGATGAGATCGATAAAAGCGATATCGATATGCCTAACGATCTCCTCCATATTTTCGAGGAGGGATTTTTTGAGATCCCAGAATTGACACGATTAAAAACCGGCGACCAATCCGTTCTTCCCTATCGCGGTCAACAGGACGACAGCGAGGAAAAAATCCCGATCGATCGAGGTTGTGTGTCTTGTCAGGAGTTCCCCCTAGTATTCATGACCAGTAACGAGGCCCGGGAGTTTCCCCCCGCTTTCCTGCGTCGATGTTTGCGTTTAAGACTCGAACAACCCAATAACGAGGATGATTTCTATCGGATACTAGAGCAACGTTTCCCCCCGGAGAGCCTGAATCAATTGGAAAAACCGGCCAGAGAACTAATCCGGAAATTTCTCGATCGAATTAAACGCAAAGACAAACTAGCCACCGATCAACTGCTCAACGCGGTCTATCTGTTACTACAGGGAAACGACCTCACCGCCACCGATCGCGAATCGCTGCTAGACACCATCTTTAAATCCTTGCAAGGGTAGGGGGAGAGATGGAAGGGAAGAAAGCCATCTGGTGGGAAGACGAGAGGGAAATGGCAGAACTGATCTGGTGCGCTGCTTACCTCGATCGAATTATCGCGCCTTGGTCGATCGAGCAGCCCGGACAGTCAGAAGCAACCTCATCTAATGATCAGGAGGATAACCGGTCATCCGGCAGCGGTGAAGAAACCCCTCCCCCCGGAGCGATCGAGTCAACGCTCCCCGTTGCCTATCCCGAAAACATCGATCGCCCGACGCAGACCTCCCGGAAGCGCGATTCGGTCGAGAGCGATCGTTCTTCTCCCGTTCGCGTCCCCGATCCCTTTCCGATACCCGAACCCACCGCCATCAGTAAGGCAATTCTCCCCCTAGCGCGTCGCGTGCCTGGATTACGGGCCGACGAGTTGGATATCGAGGTTACAGTGGAACGGACGGCCGAAGCGGGGGGATTACCGATGCTCGCTTTCCGACCCCCCCTAGAACGTTGGTTAGAGGTTCACCTGTTGATCGATCGCTCTCCCCCGATGGAATTTTGGGGAGATCTAGCGGGGGGAATGACCACTCTCTTCCGTTGGCAAGGCTTTTTTAGGGATGTGCGGGTTTGGTGGTTCGAGACGGGTGAAAATGAAGCTCGTTTGCTTTCCGGTGCCGGGCAAATCGAACGGAACCCTCGCAGTCTGGTTGCACCCTCTGGAAACCGACTTTTTATCGTCCTAACCGATACTTTGGGGAAAGCTTGGCGATCGGGGTCTGCCTTCGCCACCCTAGCGGATCTGGGAAAAGAACACCCCGTCACCATTGCTCACATTTTCCCGCAGGAGCTATGGCAACGAACCGCTTTAGAGGGAGCAATCCTCCGGCCTTTGATTGCACCGGGTCCCGCTTCTGCCAACGTAACACTGCAAGTGGGGGAAAGACTCCGCACGAAGCAGATTCTCTATCGGTTCCCTATTTTCAATTTATCCCCCGCTCACTTTGCAACCTGGGCGAAATTTATCGCTGGGAGTGGTGGTAACTCCATTCAGGGGGTTTTAATGGGAGCAACGACTGCGGGGGTGAATATGGGTGAAACCGGAGAAGAAGAGGCAGCCGCTCCGGAAGCGGAATCCCCGGAAGAGTTATTGAGAGGCTTTTTAATCGATGCTAGTCCCTTGGCCCGAGAACTGGCTAAAGTGCTGGCGGCCGTTCCCCTGATTCCTCCAGTGATGCGATTGGCACAGCGGCGATTTTTACCCGATAGTAAACATTGGCATCTAGCGGAGGTCTTTTTTAGCGGACTGGTCGAAAAATCTACCTTTAGTCCGGAGGGAGCGACGGTTCCGGATGCTTGGTACGATTTTTACCCCGGCATTCGTCAGCTACTGTTGGCAGATAGTGCCAACCGGCGCACGATCGATATTTGGCGCGGCATCGGCGATTATATTCGCGACCATTACGGTGAATTTCGCGATTTTTCGGCTCTAATCCCCAATCCACAGGGTTCTCTAGAGGATGCAGTCAGCGATCGCTCTCTCTATTTCGCTGAGGTGGACGCGGCTGTTCTCCGCACTTGGGGGGGAGAGTACGCCGCTATCGCCCAAAACATCGAGGAGAGAGTGAGGCAGCGAAAACAGGAAATCTTGACCCCGGAAAAACTCCTAAAATTCACCTTCGAGACCCTATACGTCGATAAACGGGGAGAAATTACCAAAAGAGAACCCCTGGAGGCCTACTACTACGAGGAACCCCTAGGGGAGGGAATCGAACCCCTGACTATGGTTGCTATCCCGGGGGGCGAATTCCTGATGGGTTCACCGGGAGAAAAGAACGATGACAAGTCTCAAAAACCCCAACACCCCGTGAGCGTCAGTGCCTTCTACCTGAGCCAGACTCCGATTACCCGGGCGCAATGGCGGTTCGTGGCCCACCTACCGAGGGAGGGAAAAAACCTCGATCTAGACCCCGCGGGTTTTAAGGAAAGCGATAACAACCCCGTCGAGCGCGTGAGTTGGTACGATGCGATCGAATTCTGCGCCCGTCTGTCCCGTCACACGGGAAAAAATTACCGTTTACCGAGCGAGGCCGAGTGGGAATACGCTTGTAGAGCGGGAACAACCACCCCCTTCCACTTTGGCGAGACGATCACGGGAGAACTGGCGAATTACGATAGTTCAACGGTCTATCAACAAGAAAAGCCGAAACAATCCCCAAATAAAACCACCCCCGTCCGCTCCTATCCCCCCAACGCCTTTGGGCTGTACGATATGCACGGGAATGTTTGGGAGTGCTGTTTAGATCCGTGGCACGGTGATTATCAAGGTGCACCGCCCACAGACGGGAGCGTTTGGGACGAAAAAAATATTGATAATCGTTATCAAAACTTATTAAATAGTATAAATGAACTCTTGACAGATAACCGATATTGTGTATT
The DNA here is from genome assembly GCF_020245805.1 of Microcystis sp. M179S2. NCBI lineage: Bacteria > Bacillati > Cyanobacteriota > Cyanophyceae > Chroococcales > Microcystaceae > Microcystis > Microcystis sp. M179S2. The sequence goes on from NZ_JADBUE010000339.1 coordinate 13,748, forward strand.
GCGGGGCGGTTCCTGGGGCTTCTATCCTAATCACTGCCGTTCCGCGTTTCGCTACAACTTCCTCCGCCGCCGCGACGTCCGCGTCGACAATCTCGGTTTTCGGGTGGTGTGCGGTGCTGGGAGGACCCTGTAACCCTTTTCCCCTTTTTTTCCCTTTTTTCCCTCATTCCCTTTTCTGGAATTTTTTTGGGCAGGCTATAGTACAAGAGTATTAGTTTAGGGGTGGTCAATTACCTGGGGTTTGGGGGTGGATAAGTAGCTGGTTATAATTAAATTAAAAATGGATTTTAGGTTCGATCCCCCCTTAGGGACTTGCGTGGGAATAATATCCCAATCGATCGGAGGGCGCAAGCTTTGCGCCCCTACAGTAACGGATTTTGTCCACAATGTAGGGGCGAACTGCGTTCGCCCAAAAGGTAATTATCAAAGCGCAAGTCCCTTAGTACTAGGGTTGATTCATAGTAGGGTTGATTCATGAATCAACCCTACCCTTAGTCCCCCCTTAATAAGGGTGGTGCCGATCCCCCCTGCCCCCCTTGATAAGGGGGGTGCCGATAGGCGGGGGTATCTCCCTTGATAAGGGGGGTGCCGATAGGCGGGGGTATCT
>NZ_JADBUE010000034.1:0-53117 GCF_020245805.1 Microcystis sp. M179S2
CCCGAATGCTTCGCCCCTACAGGACGCGGGCCGATGAAGACGCAAGGTTTTGAACGACGATTCTCTCAAAATCTTGCACCTGTTTCGCTCGTAAAGCCACAAAACCCTTACCTTGCCTACATTTCACATTTATTCAGCCAGCCTACTTATAGAGGAGAGGCACTCATGCAACAGGCAAGAGGCAAAAGGGGGAATAAATAATCAGTTTTTAATAACCAGATTTAGTATCAGTTCCTCTGAACTTAGATGTTCGGCTAAGTCAGCTTTCTTGGGCATTTTATCTCCTTGTCTTTACTCGTTTTATTATAACAGGATTTGGTATTAGAAGACAAAACAGGATAGACTTTTCTCTAGTCCGATCGATTTTGGGGACCATGAAGGATTTATTGGCGATTTTTAGCAAGGAATTAAGCTCTTGGTTTCGGCGCTGTTGGTTAGCGGTACTATTGACCGGCAGGGTTTTTTACTTCCTATTCACGCGCCAACCCGATTGGCGCGTCACCCAAGAACAAATGGTAGCAGCCGGGCCCGCCTCGCTGATTATCGCCATGATCACGGCTGCGGTGATCGGGATGATCTTTACGATCCAAGTGGCCCGGGAGTTCCAAGCCTTGGGCGCTGGCAGTATGGTGGGGGGAATTTTGGCCCTTGCTCTCGGTCGGGAACTCTGTCCGATTATGATGGCGATCGTGGTAGCCGGTCGGGTAGGATCGGCTTTTGCGGCGGAAATCGGTACCATGAAGGTGACAGAGCAGATCGACGCACTCTATATGCTCAAAACCGATCCCGTGGAATATCTGGTGCTGCCCCGTTTAATTGCCTGTTGTCTTATGGTTCCCGCTTTGAGTGTTATGGCGTTGCTGATCGGTTTAGGTAGCGGTTTGCTGGTCGGCGAAAGTTTATACGGAATTGCCAATTCAGTTTTTCTCGACTCGGTTCGCGGTTTTCTGGGTGTGGGAGATGTGCTGAGTGGACCGGTTAAAGGGGTGGTTTTTGGGGCTTTAATCGCGATTATCGGCTGTAATTGGGGTTTAACGACCGATGGCGGTGCTAAAGGAGTCGGCCAAGCTACTACCGCGGCCGTAGTCACTATGCTCTTAGCGATTTTTGTATCTAATCTGCTGATGACCTGGATCTTGTTCCAAGGATCTGGCAATAGTTCGGTTTTATTTGGACAGTAATTTCAGTTAAAAACTGTCATTTTCTCGCCATTGTTCTAATACTAAATCCAGTTATTAAAGACTGATTATTTATTCCTCCTTTTGCCTCTTGCCCCCGCCCCCCCCCGATGTCGTAGGGTTGATTCATGAATCAACCCTACCCCTACCCCCACGAAAAACTTTTTGCCGCAAACCCTAGCTAACTTAACAATACCCAGTTCACCAAAACTACCCCTGCACCACCTGTTTAAGGGTGGTAAAGGTTTCTAGGTTGATTAACCCCCGGCGCTGGCCTTTTTGGTTGGAAATGCCCAAAAATACCGATTCTCCCTGTTTGGGATTGCGATCAAATCGGGGTGAAGAATTGATATAAACTAAAGCACTATCGGACTCCATGGCGAATTGACGACTTTCTCGATAGGATTCGGTGACAATACAATCCGCGTGACCGCTACTATACTTATTAATCCAAGCGATCGCATCAGTGAGGGTATCCACTAACCTAAAGGCCACCGTTTTTTCTAAATAGGGTCTTTGCCAATCATTATCGGTGGCAATGGTTAAATGTTCGGGAAAATCCGCCGCTAATCGGGTATCTCCCCGCAATTTAAAGCCTTTTTCCTGCAAACTTTTAAACAAACGACTTAAAGTCGAAGAATTCTGATGGGGACTAATTAAAACTTTTTCGATCGCATTAACCGGATCTGGTATGCTGCCATGACTATCGATAATTACCTGACGGGCTAACTCCAAATCGCCACTAGGAGACCAATACAAATAACAGTTTCCCATGGCCGCGCGCAAAACGGGAACCGTGGCCAATTGACTCACCTGACCGATTAAACTAGGGCGACCGTAGGGAATAATCAAATTAACATAATTTTCCTGCGTCACCAACTCCTCTAGGGAGGGACTAGAATCACAGGGTAAACCACTAACACAATCCACCGGTAAACCCACATCCTCCAATGCTTCTTGGATAATTTCCGTAATCACTCCATCGGAATGACTAGAGGCATTGGAACCGCGAATAATCAAACTATTGCCACTTTTTAGGGAAAATCCCGCCGCTACCATCGCTAATTCGGGAAAACCTTCATAGACTAAGGCAATCACTCCTAAAGGCATCCTTTGGCAATAGGTTTGGGACGGATTAAGTTGATAGGCCGCGTTAATTACCTGTTGCAGCGGATCCGATGCTTCCGCTAGTTGTTGCAATACCTCCACCGTCGTCTCTAAACGTTCGGGAGTTAACCGTAACCAGCGAATCATTTGTTCTGAGACGGCCATCTCTCGACTGACCTCTAAATCGAGGGTATTGGCTTCTAAAATGCGATCAAAGCCAGTTTTAATGCCATTAGCGATCGCGATTACCCCGCGATTTCTTTCGTTGCCATTGAATTGACCCAGATCCAGAAAAGCATTGTATGCTTGCTTAAAGATCGTCGGGGGGGTTTTGGGGGAACTTTCGATCATAGATTCTTGTCTAGCGTCGATAGGCTAACCAAAAGATGAATGCGGGCAAAATAACTAATAGCATAACTAGAATTGCCCCAAAAATCACGCTTACCCCCGGCGGTGATTTCAAGATTAACGGTAGCCAGACGACCGATAATAACAGAATTATCCCCATCATCAGGGGCAAGACTCCTTCCCCAAGGCGCTGATTCGTACTCACCCAACGAAATCCCGTCCAGCGCCAAGTGCGTTTATAGGGATAGTGGGGGGCTAATTGTTCGATAATTTGGCCGTTTTCCTGTACCACAAATATCTGTTGACAGCGATCGCAGCCAAAGGCATCGGTCAATAAAATCGGGCATAATGTCCCTTTCCGACGACAGGGACAAGGATAGTCTTGGTGTTGGTCGATTTTGGTATATTTATGCGGTCGCACAAGCTAAATTTTTGTTTATAAACGGTTGTTTTTAGTCGCTCGTGGTCAATGGCTAAGGTATTCAACGGTTGCCCAAAATTCTCAACCCTATTGCTCACGGGTAATTCCCATCTTAAGGGATATCCCTAAATTATTCATCCTGACCTTAAGGTATATTTCAAGATTTTTTCAAGCGGGCAACGCGATTCGAACGCGCGACATTCACCTTGGCAAGGTGACGCTCTACCACTGAGCTATGCCCGCAAGCTTTTTTTTACACTTCTATAAGTGTGCCAAATCTCAGAGCATTTGTCAAGTAGTTTGGAGCATTTTTTTACAATGATTCATCTTCTGGCAAATCCCCCAAACCGGTAATAGCTTCGAGAACCACTTCTATCTTAGCCTGTAGTCGGTTGAACTGATGTTCCAAACGATCAAAGCGCTTGTCAATGGCGGCGAATTTTTCAGCCACTGCGGCGAATTTTTCATCTATATGCCGTTCCATAGCGTCAAAAGCTTCCGTAATCCGCCCCTCTGGTTCTAAATCTAATTCCAGAGTCTTGATTCTCTCGACAGCGTTGACTAATTGCCGTCTGAGTTGGTTAATATATTTGTTCTGTTCAGCTTCGCTCATCAGTGGAACTCCGGGAGTGGGGACAACTAAAATCCTAAATGCCGGGGGAATTTTCTTAGCCTTCCATCAGTGCCTGTTGGGGATTATTTTCCAATAATTCTAGGGGTTTATCTTCATTCCGGGGGCGCAATTGACGCATGAGACTAGCCATTTCTAGGGCAGATAGGGCATAATTCCAGCCCAAATTACTTTTTATACCGGCCCGTTCGAGGGCCTGTTGTAGGGTATCAGTGGTGAGAATACCGAAGACAACGGGAACACCTGTCTGAAAAGCGGCCGCAGCAATACCCTTAGCAGCCTCGGCGGCAACGTAATCAAAATGGGGCGTTTGGCCGCGAATAATTGCCCCTAGACAAATGACGGCATCGTAACGGTGGGAAAGGGCGACTTGACGGGCTACCATTGGCACTTCAAAGCTACCCGGTACCCAGATATAATCGACTTGGGTGCCATCGGGATTGACATCAACCCCGTGACGCTTCAGACAGTCTTGACAGCCTGATAACAGTTTATCAGTGACGAGATCGTTAAAACGACCAATCACGACCGCAAAGCGCAAAGAGGATATGTCCTCGGTAAAATTTCCCTCAAAAACAGTCATAGGTAGAAGGGGATAGGGGTTGGGGAAGTGGGGAAGTGGGGTAGTGGGGAAGTGGGGTAGTGGGGAAGTGGGGAAGTGGGGTAGTGGGGTAGTGGGTAAGCTGTCTCATCACCCTATCACCCCAAAACCCTATCACCCTATCTCCTCCTGTCTCCCATCTCCTGATCAAGGCTAAATCACTAAAAAGTTTAAAATAGCGACGGCAACCACTAAAATCGCCCAAATTGCCGAACCCACATAGAGAAGGGGTTTCGATTGATCCCAGTTTTGGGGGGAAGCATAGGCAACGGGGACACCAATCACCATCAGCAAGGAAAATAAAACTAAGGCAATGAGAAAAAATTGAAAAACAATAGACATGATTGGGTTCTCCTAAAGCAGTTGATGTTTATTTAGATAATTCTCCCAGATTTGATACTTGTATGGAAGAGCCTCGCTTCCACTCAACTTAACTGGACGATCCTTCCTCTAAGTCCTCTCTGAATCAGGGGTTCCCAGGAGATATCCCTGTCAGACTGAATCCACGAGCATTTTAATTTTACTGCCACTGACTACCCAGCCGCAGCGGGTTCTAAAATTTTTTTGATGTCTCCATCCTTGTCAAAAGCAGGATTGTAAGGGTTAGGTGGGGGAAGTGACTCCCTGTAATCCCTTGCCCAGATTACAGTATTTTCGCGTTTTCGCCAAACCTAGCCTAGAAAGGTCTCCAGACTGCTGAACTGCTAAAAGCTAATGGTCAAGCCCCCCAAACGGATGCCAGCGCCAAAAATGACGAACAATACTGCTAGAGTGGTGACGGCGACTATGTGCAGGGCGAGGAAATTTAAGTTTTCCTCGCTCAGTTTAGGAATGAGAAAAAAGCGGGAATGAAGGGCCAAGATGAGAGTTAATAGCAGTAAAGCTAACTTAATGCCTATATAAACCGATAAAAAACTATCAAATGACCAAAAATCACGAAAAACGGGCAAATAAATCCAAGTCAGTCCTAGGCCTGTTATTACCTGCAACAATAGCGCAGATAACCCAAAACCTTCAAAATATTGCTCAAATTGACGAATTCGGTCTGGTTCTCGGTTTTTGAGGGCCTGGGGTAGAACGGTGACTGCCAACAATAAATGACCACCGGCCCAGACGGTCGCCCCTAGGGTGTGGAGAATTACTAAAATTTTGAACAACATCGGTTTCTCTCAGTCAAGATTTGCTAACTTATAGTTCTTGGCTCGGCTATTTCCGAGCATTTAGTAACAATAGATACAGAAAAAATCCCGATAACTTCTCCTTACTAAAAAATATGGATTTAATTTTATGTCATCAAACGGCGGATTTTGACGCTTTGGGGGCAGCGGTGGGTTTATCGTTGCTGAAAGCGGGTAGTCGCATTGTGTTAACGGGGGGAGCGCACCCGACGGTGAGGGAATTTTTGGCCCTGCATCGGGATGAATTCGCTTTAATTGAACTGCGTAGTGTCAATCCGGCCCGTATTCGCTCTTTAATTATCGTTGATAATCAGTGGCGAGAGCGTCTGGGAAAAGCCTCCCAGTGGCTCGATTTAGGGCATTTACAGGCGATCGAATTGTATGATCATCATTTAGATAGTGAAAGCGATATTCATGCCTCTAGCGTCCATTTAGAAGCAGTGGGAGCCACCACGACTTTAATTGTCGAAGCTTTACAAAAAGCCCAGATTAAACCAAACTCGATGGCAGCGACGGTAATGGCACTCGGTATTCACGTTGACACGGGTTCCCTGACTTTTGCCGGTAGTACCCCCAGGGATGCCTATGCTTTGGCTTGGTTAATGACCTGTGCTGCTAACATTAAAACGATCGCCCAATACTGTCAACCGAGTTTTTCCCCGCGCTTACAGGAGTTATTTAGCCTTGCTTGGGAAAATCTAGAGATTAAAACGATCCATGACCGTAAAATCGCCCACGTTCTCCTCCATACTGCCGATTTTATCCCGGGTTTGTCTAGTGTGGCCGAGCGCCTGCTGGAATTATCCGATAGTGATGCGCTACTTTTTGCCCATAGTTATAGTAAAGACGAGGAAGATAATTCCCGACAGCGTTTAACCGTGATCGGTCGCTCTAGAATCGATGGGGTGAATCTATATCGGCTTTTTTCCCCCTATAACGGCGGTGGTCATGCTCAGGCCGCTTCGGTGAGTTTTCGCGATGTTCAGCCAGTTCAACAGTTAAACCAACTACTGGGGGACTTAATTGCTCAAATTCCCCCTTCTCCCACCGCTAGGGATTTAATGTCTTCTCCGGTGCGGACAATTCGTCCCGATACTTCCATATCTCAAGCCGAGCGCATCCTTTTCCGTTACGGCCATTCGGGTTTATCGGTGGTAGATGAGCAGGATCGCTTAGTTGGGGTGATTTCTCGTCGTGACCTCGATTTAGCTCTCCATCACGGCTTTTCTCGCTCTCCCGTGAAGGGATACATGACTTGTAATCCGAAAACTATTACCCCCGACACTTCCCTTCAGGAAATCGAGTCGCTGATGGTAACGTACGATTTGGGGCGTTTACCTGTACTAGAAAATGGGCAGTTAGTCGGTATCGTCACTCGTACAGATGTATTAAGACAGATTCATCAAAATGAGCGGGTGCGTTTTGAAGGGGTTGCTTTGGTTTCCTGTCTTTTACCGACGATTAAAGAGCGTTTAGAGCCGATTTTATGGTCATTCCTGCAAGCTGCCGCCGCTGCCGCTCAAAAACGCGGTTGGCATCTCTATCTGGTTGGGGGTGCGGTGCGGGATTTATTGTTAGCCACAGAAAGGGATACTTTATTGTTACAGGATATCGATTTAGTGGTGGATGGCTGCCATCGCGCCGCCGGTGTGGGTGCAGGGGTGGAGTTGGCTAATTGTTTACAGGAAATTTATCCGGGGGCCCGGTTATCGATTCACGGGGAATTTCAGACGGCGGCTTTGTTATGGCACAAAGATGAGCGTTTTGGCTCGTTATGGGTGGATATCGCCACGGCACGCACGGAATTCTATCCCTATCCTGCCAGCAATCCCCAAGTGGAGGCTAGTTCGATTCGACAGGATTTGTATAGAAGGGATTTTACGATTAATGCTCTGGCAATTCGCCTAACTTCGCCGAAAGAGGGGGAATTACTCGACTTTTTTGGCGGTATGTTGGATTTACGCGCCCAACAAATCCGGGTTCTCCACGCTAATAGTTTTATCGAGGATCCGACGCGCATCTATCGAGCGGTGCGTTTTGCCACTCGGTTAGGATTTGTTATTGAACCCTTGACAGAAAGCTATATTAGGTATGCGATCGAAAGTGGAGTTTATGAGCGCTCACGGCAACAAAATCAGAATGCACCCGCTTTACAGTCTCGTTTAAAAGCGGAGTTGAATTATATTTTAGAGGCGGATTACTGGGAAAGTGCCTTAGAAAAGTTGGCCGATTTGGGGGCTTTGCACTGTTTACACGGGGATTTAAGTTTAAATCGGGCTTTATGGCGACAATTGCGCTGTCTCAGTCGTTGGTTAGATTGTTTAAGTCTGGAATTGCTGGTGAATGCTTGGTTAATGCGGTTGGAATTATTAATCGCTTCTCTGGCTGTGGGGGAAAGAATAGCGATCGCTAATAATTTACAATTGCCCAAAGATAGTGTGGGGCGTTTACAAAAACTAGAAGTTATGGAAAGGGAGATTAGCAATAATTTTGCTTATGATCGACCCGTTAGTCAAATCGTCAGCTTTTTCAATGGTTATAAGGTTCCTAGTTTGTTACTGGTGGCGGTGAGGAGTGAGACTAGGATGCGGGCTTTAATCTGGCAATATTTAACTAAATGGTCGCAGATCGAGGCTCCTATCGACGGCAATGACCTAAAAGCTTTGGGTTATCAACCCGGTCCCCAGTTTAAATCGTTACTTGCGGCGGTGTTGGGGGCGACTTTAGATGGAATAGTCAGCAATAAAAGCGAGGCTATGGCTTTTATTGCTAGATTAACTAAGTCAGCAGATTAGGTATCGGCTGCCCCTTCATTTTCCGAAGATTGTCTTTGATCGCTGGAATAACCGCCTCTACCTCCTCTGGTGGTGGTACGATTAGAGGCAGCCCGGAATTGACGCGCGTAGGCGCGGTTGCGTTCAGCTTTTTCTTTTTTCAAATTACGACGTTTAGCCACAAGAATCTCCTTGGGATATTAGATAGACAAGCGGGGAAACGAGCGCTCGCTTCCCCTGTTGACATTGACACTCTCCGCCCTAAAAGTGCGGAGATTCTTGGGCTGAATCCTGCCTCCACTAGCAACGCTAATTTTGGTCTTACGGTTTCATGTCTAGTCCGACTACACCGATAAGGCAAGCACTCTTATGGACTACTCCCCAAGCGTAAATTTCTGTGTGTCCCACAGTATTTAATTGTTTTGCGTTCTTACAGTTTGGACTTAATTGAACACCATTGACTGTTAGAAATTTTCAGATCACGGAGTAGGACGTTTAACCTGTTTCCTCACGTTCTCACGCTCGGAACCACCGACAAACATTCTCGCACAAAGCCGTCCTAAAAGGACGGGGTTTTCAACCCAAATTTCCGATCACCTAGAATGGTTACGGTCGGGGATTAGTAGCGACGCTCCCGATTGCGATCGCCGCCAGCGCCGAAGGAAGATCTGGGTTCTTTTTCGCGAGCTTGATTGACTTTTAATTCTCGTCCCATCCATTGAGCGCCGTCAAGAGCGGCAATAGCGGCCGATTCTTGCTCTGGGGTTTCCATTTCCACGAAAGCGAACCCGCGTTTTCTTTTCGTTTCCCGATCCATGGGGAGGTGAACGCGCTTAATTGCACCATATTCCTTAAAAACCTCAACTACGTCGTCTTGGTCAACCTCGAAGGGGAGATTACCAACATAAATTGACATAAAACCTATCCTTGCACCGATAAAAACAACAGATTTGTAGAGAACGAAGATTTCGGGAACTAGCTGAACCAATACTAAACAGAAACGCTTTAACCATTAATACTGACCACGAGCCGCAGTGCCGACTTTTATTCTCGACTTCCATCCTAGCACATAGCTATTAGCTTTGCTCGATTCTGCCTGTCTCGCCACGGGAGCAGATAAACTAGACTAGAATGCTGCCCTATAAAATGCCCTAATTATGAGTTTATCCCCCCATCCGATCGAAACTGCCCTAAAAACCCTGGCAGCGAAAGCGGAAAATTCCATCGAACAAACAACAACCCTAGAAGACTTAGAACAGCTAAGGGTGAATTATCTCGGTAAGAAAGGAGAATTATCGCAGATTTTACGCGAAATGGGCAAATTAACCCCCGAAGAGAGACCGCGATTAGGTGCGATCGCTAATGAGGTCAAAGAATTAGTACAATCGCTGCTGGAATCCCAGCGAGAAAGTCTCCAGAATGCCCAAATTAAGGCGAAATTAGCGGCGGAAACCCTCGATGTCACCCTACCTGCTCTTAGCCGTCCTTTAGGGCGAATTCACCCCTTAAATAGCACAGTTGATCGCATGATCGATATTTTCGTCGGTCTGGGTTACAGCATCGCCACCGGGCCGCAGGTAGAAACCGATTATTATAATTTTGAGGCTTTAAATATCCCTGCTGACCATCCGGCCCGGGATATGCAGGATACTTTTTTCTTGAGTGATGGTCGTTTATTGCGGACCCATACCTCCCCGGTGCAGATTCGCTACATGGAAAGTCACGAACCCCCGATTCGGATTGTGGCCCCGGGCCGCGTTTATCGTCGCGATACCGTGGATGCAACCCATTCCGCGGTTTTCCATCAAGTGGAATTATTAGCGGTGGACCGGGGATTAACCTTTACGGATTTGAAAGGAACAATTAAAGAATTTCTTAAGCAAATGTTTGGGGCCGATTTACCGGTTAAATTCCGCGCTTCCTACTTCCCTTTTACTGAACCCTCGGCCGAGGTAGATGTGCAGTGGAAAGGCAAATGGTTGGAGGTGATGGGCTGTGGTATGGTGGATCCCAATGTCTTAAAAGCAGTCGGTTATGACCCCCAAATCTATACGGGTTTTGCTGCTGGTTTTGGCGTGGAAAGATTTGCTATGGTATTACATGAGATAGACGATATTCGCCGTTGTTATAATAGCGATATCCGCTTTCTCCGCCAATTTTAGGGGGATAAACCCGATGGTCATGAGTGAAGATTTAACCAAAAAAAGACTCCTATCCGTGGCTTGTCATGCTTCGATCTTTTTGAGTGCTACGCTGGTATCGGTGGGGATTCCCTTAGCTATTTATTTCATTTCTGATGATGGAACGGTGAAGGAAAACGCCAAAGAAGCTTTAAACTTTCACCTGAATATGTGGTTATACTACCTAATTGCTGGGATTCTGGTTTGGGTTTTAATCGGTTATTTGCTCTTACCGATTCTTGCTGTGGTGAACATTGTTCTCCCCATTCTTGCTATCCTGCAAGTCTGGAAAGATGCCTATAAGGTTTTCCGTTATCCTTTTATTTTCCGGGTTCTGTAATTAATTATCGGGGTTGAAACCTGTTCAACCCTTTTTTAGTCCTATTCCCACTAGAAAAATAGCCTCTGGAGTTTATGACTAAAATTGTCATCATCGGTGCGGGGATAGTGGGGGCCACCATTGCCTACGAATTAAGTGCCATCGAAGGATTAGAAATTACCCTCATCGATGAAAAAAAACCAGGACAAGGAGCAACCGGGGCAGCCCTAGGGATTTTAATGGGGATTATCAGCCATAAAACTAAAGGTAGAGCCTGGAAACTGCGGCAAGAAAGTTTAAAACGTTACGAAACTCTCCTTCCTGAGCTAGAATCCCTCACCGGACTGACTATTCCCTGTAACCGTGATGGTATTGTCCTACTGCGATCGAGTGCCGAAGACGAAGAAAATTGGCGCAAGTTAGCCCAAATCCGCCAAGAACAGGGATATTGTCTAGAAATCTGGGATAAAGAGACTTTAAACCAAAAATGTCCCCAAGTGGCCAGCGATCATCTCCAGGGTGCTATCTATTCTCCCAGGGATCATCAAATTAATCCGGCCCTGCTCACGGAGTCTCTCGTCGCTGCTGCGGCAAGAAGGGGGGTAAAATGTCAATTTGGGGTAAAAGTTGAAAATTTCGGGAAGACAGAGCTTCAAGGCTCTAATGTGAGGCAATGCACCCAGGTTTATAGTTCCAATGGTATAGAGGAAACCGACTCTTTGATTCTTTGTGCGGGAATTGGTTCTACTGCTTTAACCGAAACTCTTACCCATCCAGTGGAAATCCGACCGGTTTTAGGGCAAGCTTTACAGATAAAATTGACGCAACCCTTAGAAAGTTCCGATTTTAAGCCGATTTTAACAGGAAATGACCTGCATATTCTGCCTTTGGCTGGATCGGAATACTGGATTGGGGCAACGGTGGAATTTATGGACGAAAAGGGCGAAATTATCGCCGATACTGCCTTATTAGAACAAGTGTATCAAAAAGCGATCACTTTTTGTCCCTCTTTGGCTGCGGGTGCGATCGTGCGTACTTGGTCCGGTAAGCGACCGCGACCGGAGAAAAAATCCGCTCCCATCATCGAATATTTGCCCGGATACGATAACGTTATTCTGGCCACGGGACACTACCGCAACGGGGTTTTATTAGCCCCCGCTACCGCTAAAATCGTCAGGGAAATGTTAAGTGATAAGTTAGCTATCGATCGCTAAATTAGTGGCTTGCCGATGTAGTCCCCTTAATCTCTCGGATTTGAGGAGCGGGTGTTTACTCATCTTGCGCTGATAGGAAATGCGATCGAGATACTGTTCGATAAGCTTGTTGAGGATGGTTCCTTAGTTGGGGGTGTTTAAGCTCCAGCAATCCCTCATCTATCATCGGGTTGACATAGTGATTACGAATAGTATCAGGTTCTCTTCCGAGCAGTTGAGCTAATGTTCCGAGGGGTAGATATTGTTGGGAGCATAGTTCAAGAATCACTTTTCGTACCGAGTCTTTACTAATGCGGCCTTTTCTGCGTATGGGTTCAGCAATTGCCTCTAACTGTTGGTAATGTTCGGAGCTTGGTGGGTAATGTTCGGAGCTTGGTGGGTAATGTTCGGAGCTTGGTGGGTAATGTTCGGAGCTTGGTGGGTAATGTTCGGAGCTTGGTAATAGAGAAAGTTGCGCTGAAAAATTCTGGTTCGGTAGGGTGTAGCGTGTTCCCCGACACTTACCTGACTGGTGTAACCAGCCATTTTGAACTAAATTACGAAGGCGTTCGCTAATATCTCTGGGATGTTCTGATCGATAACGCTGAATGTCAGTATTACTAATTTCCTCAAACTGATGCGCTAATACTAATATTATCCTATCAAGATCACCTAACTGACGGTAAGCATCCCCGATAATCCTTTTTAATTCCACTTCAACTGCTTCGGGAATAAAACTTGTCATCGGTAAATTAACAGATGTAACTTCTAGGTCAAGTTTTTCCGAAACTAGGGGACTCAACCATTGTTGTTCTTTCCAAGCACGAAGAATTTTCCCAAATCCAGAGCCAGCTTTTTCACCTAATCCGAGCATTTGAAACATTTTTTGTAGATGAGGATTACGAGGATCGCTAGTACCGCCTTCATAGAGACGCTGTAGGGGAATTCTCAGACGACCGGGATTAGAAAACAGATAGCCATCGATAGATTTTACCACCTTTATAGGCCGTGACGACTGGTGATCGGCGTGGATTAAAGTATTAACTAAAGCCTCTCTTAAAGCTTCATGAACATGGGTTTCATCTTTACGAACGGCATCTTTGTCTAATTGAAAAGGAACATCTAAATTATTAATTAATCTGCCATAAACACGATAATAAGAGTTAAGTAAATTAGCTTCCCATTTACCATCAAGAGTTAAGCGATATGTCCATCTTTTTTCAGGATCATCAGATAATTTTTCCTGATAGTCGAGACTATAATGGGGGAAAGCATCTAAAATACTGCGTTCTCGTCCAAACATGAGTAAACCCGCTACAGTTAATCCTTCTTTGCTAGAATTTCTATCTCGTCGCCATCCTCCTAACTGATGGAGTAATTGTTGATCATTGTATGCTAACCAAGGATGATCGGGTTCGCGATTGCTGAACCGTTGGCGAAATACTTTCAGAGTATCAGGATCAATATCGTTGAGATTAAAATTATCTAAAACTTGAAAATCTTGAGGTTCATTGCTGGCATCGCGAAACATTTGCTCTATTTCCTCCTTATGACAGCGATAATCTCCCTCATAATTTCGCTTATATGTACCAGTCATTGGGTTATTGTTAATATATACAGGACGCTGAGTTCGGGTAGCTCTAGGAATATGAATAATGAGAAGCTGATATTCATTAATCTTTTTTACTTCTACGTCTGAATTAGAACAGATAGATATATTCAGTTTTTGTCGGTTGTTGTGGTTATCCCAAAACTCTTGTTGAAGATTTTTAGGGTTACGCACTCCTGTAATTTCTAATCTAGGTTTTTTTTCGCTAACACCCAAAATAATGTAACCGCCATCGGTATTAGCGAAAGCTGAAAGAGTTTCCCAAATGTCTTTTGGCAAGCCTCCCTCGGCTGATTTAAACTCATATTCTTGGTCTTCTCCAATATCAATTTGCTGCAGTAGTGTGTCAATTTCCATGCTAAAATTCGGCGATAAATTTATGGATGCAGTTTTTGCTGTGAAAATGAGCAACTAGGCTGAGTTCGAGGTCGGCTAAAACTCTGAGACTATCGTCGGCTGAAAGTTCGATGTAGAAGTCATGGTAAAAGATACTTAAACAAAACTGATCTTAAATCGCCAACTCAAAAATGAAACCCACGACTCCTTAAGAGTTGACAGAGAAAGGCTCATGAGGTATTGTCCGCTCAATGCAACAACAAATCCCAAAAACTAAGCCCCCAACACCTTAACATAGAACAAAGAAACTTGCTCTACCAACCTAGTCAAGAGGGAAATTTATCTCAACGGCAAATGGCCGTCTTGCTCGGATGTCATCAAAGCACGACCAAAGGGATAATTAAGAAGTAATCAAAGTTGCCTCGGATGCTATCTAGCCGATGACCCTATCTGACCAAGAAAGACAACAACTCTGTGACACTGCTCGGGAAGTGGCGAAACTTTCCTATTCTCCCTATTCCCGTTTTCGGGTGGGGGCAGCGGTCTTGACAAATAAAAAGATTTATGCTGGTACTAATGTAGAGAACGCTAGTTATGGCTTGAGTTTGTGCGCGGAAAGGGCAACTTTAGCGCAAATAGTCGCAGCGGGCGATCGAGAAGTACGGGCGATCGCTATAGCCTGTATCGATGGGAAGGATGATATTAGTCAGTTAACTCCCTGCGGAGCCTGTCGTCAATGGATAGCCGAATTAGCGCCGCAAGCGGAGATTATTATCTGTGGAACTCAGCAAAATTATCGTTTTAATCTCTCGGATTTACTGCCTTTTTCCTTTCGTTTTTAACTGTGGGTAAAGTATAGGGTTCAAGGTACTACAACGCTATCGCCTTGAGGCACTTTTGACTATTTAGCAATCGTTTTAATCTTCGGCTACCTCTGAATTTTTAGCCGCTGCCGTTGGAGCAAGAGCCTGATTATCTCGCATCACTCTAATTAAGAATCGTAGTGCCTCATTAACTGCATCAGCGCTAGGAAACATTTCTGCGACATCAGGTTCTAACCGTACAGTAACTCCACCAAAACTTTTTCTTCCAGGGCCTAACTTTCTGACTCGAAGGCTCTTGAAGTCATACTCTGCCCGTAAATCATCTTCCATTCCTGACTTATCCCTGTTCATAGGTTTCTCGCTCGGTTTTTGTCACTTCTCTTGCGCTAATGAGGCGTATTAAGTTATCCCTTTCGGTATAGGATATAATCAACAATCGTCCTCGGTTTGACTGTCCAACGAGAAGATAACGATCCTCATCTTCAGAATGCTCTGGATCGTAGAAGTCAACATAGAGAGGATCATCAAAAACAGTTTTTGCCTCCTCAAATGAGACTTCGTGCTTTGATAGATTGCGTTCTGCCTTATTTTTATCCCAGTCAAACTGCATAAAGCCATTATACTGCTACTTACCGAAACTGATGGCACATTTTTGATATGTTTTGTCTATTACTTGAACGGAATATATTCAACTGTATTGAACCATAGATCTGGTTCAGAAGCCTTAGCAATCAATTCTAAATCCTTGACAAATTGACCAATAGTGCCTCCAAGTTGATGACCAAAAATTAAACCTGAAAACGGTTTGCCTTTTACTTGCCAAGTTTCGGCTAAAACTCTAAAGCGAATGTCTTGGGTAAAGAGAATGCGCTTAAGCTCAGTTACTCTTAGCAAAAGTTGATCATCAGGTAGTTGTTCGGTTCCGTCTTCAAATGCTGTTAATACATCTATGCCTCGGCGACGCAACTGTTCGGTAATTGCCTGGGGAACGTGAACATCCATGTACAAAGCAATAGTCATTTACAGTAGCCCTTTGGCTTTCATACGAATATAAAAAGGCGACTTGGCAGCTTGATTAGTCATATTTTCTTGTACTTGTTGCCATTCCATTGTGATTTCTTGGTCAATTTCTTCTTGATGGTCAAAATAGTAACCCATGACTGCATGAGCTTCGGCTGGGGTTAAATAAAGGTGTTGACGACAGATTTCTTCTACGGACCAACCATAGGCGATGTAGTCCATGACAATTTGAGCAACGCGGATACGCGGTAATCTTTGTAAATGTGCGGGTTGGTCGTCACTTTTTTCTATGTGTGGATAGGTTAGAGCTAACATAGGGCCTCTAGTTAATTGATTTGACCTATTCTAACAGTTTTAGGCGTTGCTGGATCAAGATATGGATGCTAATTGTGAATCCTATCCACAACCAACGCTTAGGACTAGGTTTGAAAAATTGTCTAGGGGACAATTCATACTTAAAATCAGCAAAGCCGTTTCCCGTTCAAGAGACGCATTACACTTAGTTAATATACTACAAGCTCGGCACAGTATTAGGCAGTGCCTTCGGTATTGCACTGAAAACGTCTAACTGATAACTGTTATTAGTCGGTTCACCCTCGGACACTGGACGAATCTATATCTACATACCACAAATTCTTAAGATATTTTCCCGTCGCTCTAGAGTGTATCAGATTTATCTGAAATGACTATATTCTTTGAATACCGATCAATTATCTCCTCCCGTAGCGACATTTTTAAATCTTTCTTGGGCAGCAGAAAAAGCCTCTTTCATCACCCTTTGAATCCTCTTAGGATCGGGTTTTTTACCCCCCATTAAATCGCCAAAATAGACACAAGCGCCCTCTCCTAGGGCCCAGGTATAGGCAGCAGACCAAGAAGCGGCGATCACACTGCCAAAACCGGGGATAAATTTCACCAATTCCCGACCGATGGCCTGGGCCAAAAAGCCGCCAGCGATCGCACTGACAACTCCGCCGGCTTGGGATGGGGTTAACACTTGACCGTATAATTTGCCTAAAACACCCACCATTGACACTTGTAGGGCGGTTAACACGGGCATAGTCGCTAAGGGTAAGGGAATCGCCGCCAAGGTCGCCGCTATGACGGAAAAGGCTAACATATAGCGTCGGGCCACGTCCCGATAGAGATTGCCTAATTTATTGCTGGTTTCCCGATCTAAAAGTTGGTGGATGGTGTTAGCCTCGGCTTTTGGCAATAAATCGGCTAAATTGTCTCTAAATGCCTCTAAACCGTAAAAAACGGGGTTATAACCGTCTTCCTCTAGGGTAAAATCTATTAGCACAGAATTGTCGTATAAATCCTTAAAAGTTTCTTTAATTTCTTGATAGGCGCGATTGATATCCTCGCAATCGGGAGGATAAGGGGGATGATCAACGGTATTAGGAGTATAAAGCTGATGAAGACAGGTGACAGCCAGTAAACAGGGGATTTTAGGATATTTTTGCCGCAGTTGTTTGGTAATTTCCAGAAGGCTATCGGTGGCAAAATCATCAATTTTTACCGTCAGGATAAAAACTTGGGCGCGTCCCGTATTTTCGGCTAAATCTGCTAATAATTCCGCGATTACCCTGTCTGTGTGTTGATAGGCATCCCCTAACCCCACCGTATCGGTAAAAATCAACAGGGGTAAGTCTTCCGCGGGGTAGGTGTAGCGCTGGGTGTTTTGGGTGTGGGGACGGAAACCCTGCCCGACGATTTCCGCCGAAACTCCCGTTATTCCCCGAATAATCGAACTTTTTCCCGTTTGGGGTTTGCCGATTAACAGCGCCTCGGTGGTGGGTAATTCTTGACGGACTTTTTCTAAAATTTCCGCCACTTGAGTGTCACTAACACTAAACCACTGGAGGACAGTATTAGTCAACTGGTCGATGGGGAGTCTTTTCATCACTTCCCCCGTGAGACTATTCCAAGTATTGACCAAAGAATCAATGGGCAGTTTATCAGTCATGGGGATTAGAAAGGTTTATGATAACTAAAATAGAGATTTTCAGCCATAGAATCAGACGATGACAAAAGCCGCAATAACTCCGCAAGATTTATCATGGCCTTTTTGGCCAATTGTACCACTTTATCCCTACGGTCAAAGACGGACAATTCGCCAAGAAGTGGTGCAAGATACGCTCTGGACATTTGAGCAATTGCAGGGTATTTTTTATGTGGTCGTGCCGATTCGCATGACGGTAATTAGGTTAGCATCTGGGGGTTTATTTGTTTATGCACCAGTGGCCCCGACTCCGGAATGTATTCGCTTAATGCGTGAGTTGGAAGGTGAACACGGGGAAGTTAAATATATTATTTTGCCGACGATTTCTGGGATTGAACATAAGGTTTTTGTCGGTCCTTTTGCCCGTTATTTTCCTAAGGCTATAGTTTATGTTGCTCCTAATCAATGGAGTTTTCCTCTTAATTTACCTTTGAGTTGGTTGGGTTTACCGGCAAAACGAACAGAAATTTTACCTGCTGACTCGGCAACCACTCCTTTAGGAAAAGATTTTAGTTATGAAATTTTACCCGCAATTGATCTGAATGTGGGATACTTCTCGGAAGTGGCTTTTTTTCATCACTACTCTCAAACTCTGCTGCTGACTGATGGAATTATTTCTATCCCAGAAAATCCTCCCGCTATTTTAGAATTAGACCCCTATCCCCTGCTGTTTCACGCTAAAAATAGTGCTAAGGATTTGGTGGAGGATACCCCAGAAAATCGCCGTCGGGGTTGGCAAAGAATTTGTCTTTTTGCTCTTTATTTTCAACCTGCTGTTTTAGCTGTTCCCAATTGGATTAAGGTCTTTCGAGATGCTTTTACTGCTCAGGAAAAGAGTAAAAAAGCCTATTTTGGTTTATTCCCTTTTCAATGGGGTGATGATTGGCAAAAGACTTTTTTAAATTTGCGTCGAGAGGGGAGGTTAATAGTAGCACCCATTTTGCAAACTTTGATTCTTAATCGCACTACTGACGAGGTTAGTCAATGGGTTGAGCGAATTTGCCAATGGCCGATTAAACAGGTTATTCCTTGTCATTTTGCTAGTCCGATTCAAGCTGATAGTCAAGAGTTTCAGCAGGCTTTTTCTTTCTTGTTAAAAGATTCTTATTTACCTAAAGATGACTTGGAATGTTTAGAAAGTATTGATAGTTTTTTAGTGCGCTGGCGATTGACTCCTCCTCCTGATAAAAAATTGTAATTTATGGCTAAGAACTGCTATAATATATGCGGTTGTTAGTTGATTGCTAATCAAGGTCATGCAAATTCCCGAAAATCCCAGTAATGATGACATCAGAGAAGCGTTGATTCAATTGCGAGAAGAACTTGGTCAAAAAGTTGACCGCTTAGAATATAAATTTGATGCCTATCAAAAAGGTACAGATGGTATGGTGAGAATGGCTACTACTATCATCATTGCCACCGCTTCTGTGGTAGTTTTATCTAGTCTTAGTCCTGCGGTGACAGCAATTATCACCGCTTTATATTCTGGTAATGCTCATTAATTAATTTATCGCTAAATTCTGGTGCGTTAGGCTACCTTTTGGTGCGATTCGGTGCGTTACGCGCTCGCTAACACACCCTACCTTTCCTGAATTTTTACCCGTTTGTTTAATTGATTCATAGTCAAGGAAATCACCAGATTAAAGAATAAATAGGTGGCCATAACTACTATTAACATTTCTAGAGCTTTTCCTGTCTGATTAGCGATGGTACTAGAGATAGCATAAATATCATTATAACCAATAGCGATCGCTAAACTAGAGTTTTTAACCAGGTTTAAACATTCATTAGTTAAAGGAGGAATAATCACTGGCAAAGCTTGGGGAAAAATTACTAATCTCATCACTAATAAAGGTTTTAATCCCAAGGCTTTAGCTGCTTCCCATTGTCCCCGATTAACCGATTGAATCCCTCCCCGTACCGTTTCCGCAATAAAGGCGGCTGTATAAACAGTTAAACCGATTAGGAGAGTAGCAAACTCGGAAGAAAGATGTAAACCGAAGTCAATATTTTGATTAAGAGTATTAACTTGGGGACTTTGCCATTGTAAACCCCAGATTAGAGGAATTATAACTAGGAGTATTAGGCTAGTTAGACATAAACTAAGTTTATTTTTTAGGTATAAAAATACTGAGATAATTATTCCTAAAGCAATGATAAATAAGGCTAACCATGTCCTGAAACTATTAGCGGGGAAAGGCAAATAGACTCCTGAGTTATTTAAGAATACCCTGCCAAAAAACTCTAGAGAGTCCTCAATCTTCGGCAGTTTCAGAAATACAGCAAAATACCAGAAAAATAATTGTAATAATAGAGGAGTATTGCGAATAGTTTCCACATAAATTGTTGCTAACTGACGAATTAACCAATTATCCGACAAACGACCTAACCCGATGACTATTCCCAGACTAATCGCCAAAAATATGCCAGTAATCATAATGCGGAGGGAATTAACTAATCCCACCAAAAGAGCGCGAAAATAGGTATCGGTGGGACTGTAGGCAATAGGAGAGTCACCAATAGCAAAAGAGGCTGGTCGGTCAGGATCAAAGAGAAAGCCAAAGCCAAAACTTAAGCGTAAGCGTTGGAAATTAATCACTAAATTGCGACCAAAAAACCAGAAAATTAGGCAGACAATTAGCAGAATAATTACCTGTAGAAAAATCTTCTGAAATCGCTCATCGTACCAAAAAGAATTTTTTTGAGGTAAAGTCATAAGTAGTCGTGCAAAATTAATTTCTTGGTTAGGATAGGCAAAAGGCAAAAGGCAAAAGGTAAGAGGCAAGAGGTGGTTAGATATGTGTAATTAATTTTGCTTAGGTACTTAACAAAAGAAATCGGTGACTTTTGGCCACCGATTGAGAAAATCAAAACATATTTAGATAACTCCCAGACGGGAAAGACCGAGGATGACACCGGCACCGAGGACATGACCAAAACTGGTAGTACCCAGTAAAGCGCCTAATCCCATACCACCGAATAAAGCGGGGGAAGGTAAAGCAGGACCGACATTTTGTTGTTGAATAGTCGCTTTACCGAAAGCAATAGCGAGAATATTGCAGATAATCATGACAATCGCCACTTTGGGACTCCATTCGCTGGAACCTTGTACGGCGGTAGCGGCCATTAATAGGGTTGAATACATTGAAATTCTCCTGAACAGGTCGTTTTAAGTTTTTAATCTTAAAGGTAGTTTTCACCCCACATCACGCCCTGTTGCAATACTTAATAATCAAAAGCAGAGGAGTCAACAATAAGGCCGATTCGTCTCCACTTATGAACTACTCGCTTAGTACAAATTCAAGTTTAAGCCTACTTCTCTAGCGAAGACGGCTAATCCTTTCTTTTCAATGGTTTTGATAGCTTTGGTGGAGATGCGTAGTTTTACCCAACGGTTGCCTTCCGACCACCAAACTCTTTTCCATTGTAGGTTAGCTTCTTGTAATTTTTTGGTGCGACGGTGGGAGTGGGACACCGCATAGGCGTTATTGGCCTTTTTCCCCGTCATAGTACAGACTCTAGACATAATTTACTCCTGTGCGATCGATGTTTGTCAATAGTCAACCTTTCTAGTTTAACTCAAATCTCGCCAGAAGTCCCCCCTTCCCCTGGGTGAAGTGAACGGAGATAAATTTAACAGCAAGTGGGGGGATTAAGAAGTTGATTAAACCGGTTCACTGCTCAGACAATTTCGACAATTGCATCAAAGGTAATGGTGAGAATATTGTCAACAAATTTAGCTGTAATTTTTTACTGAATAAAAAATATTTTAATAAGTTTTACATAGTTTCTATTATTCTGGTTAATTCATTTTTATTTTTCCACAATTTTACTTGAAAATCTTGGTATATTTTGGCGATAAAAGGGGCTTGATTACCTTGAATTATTTTTTCGATTTTATCGATTGTTTCGACAAAAATATTAACCATGGTTTGACGAGGTAAGTTACCAGAAACTAAAACAAATACTTGAGCCTGATAACGGGCTATCTGTTGAACTTCTAAAATATTTCTACCAATGTTTACATCTTTAGTTAATACTATCCATCCTCTTTGACTAACAATAGGTAGCCACTCCGTATCCGGTGCATCTGGGGCAAAATGGGCATGATGAAATTCAATTTTAACCCCTATTTCTTGCAAAGCTTCACCGATAGATTTTCCTAAAGCGCGGTCGATAAAATAGGTGTATTGATAGGTCATGCCGCTTGCCAATTGCACTCGAATAAAATCGCTTTTTCAATTTGCCAAGGTTGACAATTATAATCATTGGCAATATCTTCTATAGAGTCCCCCGCATCATAAAGTTCTGTGACAACTTTAGTGGGAATTCCTGTTCCTGTGATCACGGGTTTTCCGAAGGAAATATTAGGGTCTATCTTTAGGACTTTATTGCTGAAGTCTTCCCCATTTATGTCGATAGTGGGAAAAAGCCGTGTGGCGATATCTTGTTCATCCCATTCAATACGAGTTAAGAGATTATTTAAGAATTGTTTCATCGTCAATTGTCCCGAACGGGAGGCATTAATTAAATGTTCAAATTGTTCAATAAAAAGGTCAGTTCCATCGGTACTAAATTGTTTTTGAACCAGAGGATGATCGGTGTTAAATTGTTCACTAATATAGTCTAGGGCAAGTCTAACTTTATCGAGAGGGATGTTATGAACTTTGCGAATAACTCTTAAAACGTGCGCTTCCACTAAGTTAGTAAAGGAAAGTTGCGGAATATTCGGATTAGGTCGTTGAATGAGGGGTAAAAACTCTTTTTGTCCTTTTTTAGTGGGGTAGGTGCGTCCTCGTACCCACGTTCTCAGAGTGGGCAAAGGAATATGGAGATAGCGCGCAGTATCGGCTATAGTGTAGGTGGGAACATGATAGAGATGCTCTAGAGATAAGGGAGATGATGCTTTGACCATCGTTAATATTTTGGTGAAGTTGTTGGGATGAGATTATCGCCTATTATTTCATTCTAGCTAATTTTGGTATCCTTGAGGATAGGGATAAAGTAGGATGAGGGCAGTGGACATTGGGGGCAAATGAGGTTATATTTTATCTAGAGAAGAACGTTTGTATGCAACACTGATAATGAGTAATTCACTGCCAAAATATCTAGAGGAAATCACAGGCATTTATCAACAGGGTAACGCCACAGAACACAGTTATCGTCCTGCTTTAAAAAAATTAATTGAATCCCTAAATAATAACCTACAAGCTCTCAATGAACCCAAAAGGATTGCTTGTGGCGCTCCAGATTTTGTGATTAATCAGGGTATGGTAGAAATTGGCCATCTGGAAGCAAAAGATATCGGAACTTCTCTCAAAAAGATTGAAAATACTCCCCAAATAAAACGTTATTTACAGGCTTTAGGTAATTTAATTATCACCGATCATTTAGAATTTCGTTGGTATGTATCGGGAGAATTGCGTCTATCAGCGTCCGTGGCAACTCTTAATCAAAAAAAGCAAATTAAACCTGATTCCCAGGGTATTTTACAAGTAGAACAATTGTTCTGTCAATTTTTCCTCTCAAAAGTTATTCAGATAACAACACCTCGAGAATTAGCCAAAAAAATGGCCGCTTTAGCGCAGTTAATTCGAGACGCAATCGGCCAAGCTTTAAAAGATCAAGATTGCGGGGGAATGTTGCGGCAACAATTGCAATCTTTTCAACGAGTTTTAATTAGTGATCTCAATGAAGCGCAGTTCGCGGATATGTATGCACAAACAATCTGTTATGGTTTATTCGCAGCACGCTGTAATACGGATCAAATAAGTTCTTTTTCCAGGGAAACGGCAGCATTTCGACTCCCAAAAACTAACCCTTTTTTGCGGGGAATTTTTCATCAAATTGCTGGTACAGAATTAGATGAGCGGATTACTTGGGCCGTGGATACTCTAGCGACTATTTTACAACAAACGGACATGGAGGGGATTCTTAGCAGCTTTGGAAAACGCACGCGCAAGCAGGATCCTGTAGTTCACTTTTATGAGACTTTTTTAGCCGAATACGATAGTAAAATGCGTGAGTCTAGGGGTGTTTATTATACCCCTGAACCCGTGGTTTCTTACATGGTTCGCAGTGTGGACTATATTCTGAAAAATAAGTTTCAGATTCCTAAAGGTTTGGCCGATGCCAAAAAAATTACGATTAAGCATCCTAATGATAGCCAAGAAACTCAGGAAGTTCACCAAGTTTTAATCCTCGATCCTGCTGTGGGAACTGGCACTTTTTTACACTCTGTTATCGACCATATCTATGATAGTTTTCGTCAACAGCAAGGGATGTGGTCTAGTTATGTCAGTAAACATTTATTACCCCGTCTCTTTGGGTTTGAATTACTGATGGCTCCCTACACCGTAGCACACATGAAATTAGGTTTACAACTTCAGGAATTAGGCTATGATTTTAGTGCCGATGAACGCTTAGGAATCTATCTCACTAACACCCTACAGGAAGCTTTTCAAATTCCCCCTGCTGATGGTTTTTTAAATCGTATTCGCGATGAAGCAGCCGCGGCAAAAGATGTTAAGCAAGAAATGCCAGTTATGGTTATTTTAGGCAATCCACCCTATTCCTATCAGTCGATGAATACTGACCCTTGGATTGTGAATTTGGTTAAGGATTATTATCAATTAGATGGAAAACCATTGGGAGAGAGAAACCCTAAAGGTTTATTAGATGATTATGTGAAGTTTATTCGCTTTGCTCAGTATCGGGTAGCGGAAACTGGTTATGGAGTTGTGGCGTTAATTACAAATCATGGTTATTTGGATAATCCCACTTTTCGGGGAATGCGTCAAAATTTGATGCAGACTTTTGATGAGATTTATATTTTAGATTTGCATGGGAATAGTAAGAAAAAAGAAGTTTGTCCCGACGGTTCACCCGATCAAAATGTGTTTGATATTCAGCAAGGTGTAGCGATTGCGTTTTTTATTAAGTATCAAGATAGTCAGCAAGATTTAGCCAAGGTTTATCATGCTGATTTGTGGGGTGTTAGAGAGGTTAAAGAGCATAAGGAGTTAGTTGGGGGTAAGTATTATTGGTTAGATGAAAATGATATTAGTTCAACTGAATGGGAAATTATAAATCCCAAATCAGATTTTTACCTATTTAATCCTCAGAGCAAAGTCTCATCTGATGAATATAAAAAATATTGGGAACTTGATACAATCATGTTGACAAACGGTTCTGGCATCAAAACCCATAGAGATCACTTTGTCTATGATTTTGATAAATCTAAATTAATAGAGCGAATCAATGACTTTAGAAATACACTTATCAATGATTCAGAAATAAAAAATAAATATAAGTTGGAAGACAGTTTAGATTGGAATTTAAATCAAAAGAGAAAATCTTTTACCTCTGAATCTAATTGGCAATCTTATTTCACTCAATGTTTATATAGACCTCTTGATATTAGACCTTATTATCATCATGATGCTTTAGTAAATCGGTTGAGGCATGAAATAATTCAGCATACGATGAATAAGAATAACATTGGTATAGGTATAGGTCGCCAAGGAATTGCGGTTAATGATCCTGAATGGGCTTTGATTACTGTTTTTGAGAATGCCATTGATACTAATATTTTTAGAAGAGGTGGAGTTAATATTTTCCCCCTTTATCTTTACCCAACCAATACCCCAACCCTATTTGAAACAGAAGCAACCAACTCGCCAAATGGTCGCCGTCCCAATCTAGCGCCAGAATTTATTAACAAACTTTCGGCAAAACTTGGCTTAGAATTTATCAGTGATGGCAAAGGAGAAGAAAAGAAAACCTTTGGACCAGAGGACATTTTTAACTATATCTATGCCGTCTTTCACTCTCCCCAATATCGCCAACTTTACGCCGAATTTTTAAAAATAGACTTTCCTCGTGTTCCTCTCACCAGTAATCAAGAATTATTCTGGGAATTAGTCAAAAAAGGTGACAGATTAGTGCAGTTACACCTGATGAAAGCAACGGGAAAAGAAATTAGTAGCTATCCCGTGGCGGGTTCTAATCTAGTCGAACAGGTGAAATATAACGAAAATAAACAACAAATTTCGATTAATTCTGACCAGTATTTTGCGGGGATTCCGCCCCAAATTTGGAACTTTTATATCGGCGGTTATCAAGTGTGTCAGAAGTGGCTAAAAGACCGCAAAGGTCGCCACCTTAGCTACGATGACCTAGAACATTATCAACAAATTATCTCCATTTTGGGCGAATCGATCGCAATTATGGAAACTATAGATATAATTATCAATAAATATGGTGGTTTCCCCTTTAGTTAAGCCACCAGTGAGAGAAGATTAATACTAAATCCGTTGACTATAGGCTACATATCAGGACAGGTAAAAGGGAGAATCAATAATCAGTACAGGTGCAAGATTTTGAGAGAATTGTGCTTCAAAACCTTGCGTTTTCATCGGCCCGCGTCCTGTAGGGGCGAAGCATTCGGGCAATAACCTATCGGTGAAACCGGAGATTTTCTATCCGAATGCTTCGCCCGTACTTTTTGCCGCAAACCCTAGATTGATATTTTATCGCAGGTTTCAACCACAGATAAAGCGTCTTCTAGGTTATATTTATTAGGGTTTTTCTTCCTTTTTTGTTGCGGTTGCCTTTTAAATTTATATTGAAATGTCTCAAAAATTTTGGCGTTGTCAAATTGAAAGATCTCCGAATCAGCACCGGAACTGAAATTACTTTGATAGGAAAGATTACATGGCATCTTGACAATTAGTGTTTAATGAACGAATAGTGCCGATAGTTGGGCTTAAGTGGGGAACAAGACTTGCCCTGAGCCAAGTCGAAGGGGTCGCTCGATTTAGCAGTGGAATTAGCCCTACAATCGGCGTAGGGCTAATTCATGAATTAGCCCTACAATCGGCGTTGTCAAATTGAAAGATGCTCCGAATCAGTTGGGAGCATTGCATCTTTCCTCTTCTGAATCTGACAACGCCGTCCCTTTTCACCGATAAATGATTCTCCACTCCCAACCAGAGTGATACAATTGTTAACACCACAGACCAAGAGCCAATCGAAGCGAGAGAATAAAAACTGCTATGTTAAAAGCCCTACTCGGAGACCCCAACGCCCGCAAAATTAAAAAATTTCAGCCCCTCGTCACCGAAATCAACCTGCTGGAAGAGGATATTAAAAACCTGTCCGATGAGGAATTAAGGGGCAAAACCAGCGAATTTAAGGAAAGATTAGACAAAGCGAGAAATTATGAGCAAAGAGAGGAGATTCTCGAGGAAATCCTCCCCGAAGCTTTCGCCATTGTCCGGGAAGCGGGAATCCGAGTCTTAGGGATGCGTCACTTTGACGTGCAGTTATTGGGGGGAATGGTACTGCACAAAGGACAAATCGCCGAGATGAAAACCGGGGAAGGAAAAACCCTGGTTGCCACTCTCCCCGCTTATTTGAATGGATTGACCGGAAAAGGGGTTCACGTCGTCACCGTCAACGATTATCTCGCCCGTCGTGACGCGGAGTGGATGGGGCAGGTACATCGCTTTTTAGGGTTAAG
Source organism: Microcystis sp. M179S2 (assembly GCF_020245805.1). Lineage (NCBI taxonomy): Bacteria > Bacillati > Cyanobacteriota > Cyanophyceae > Chroococcales > Microcystaceae > Microcystis > Microcystis sp. M179S2. The sequence continues at coordinate 27,248 of NZ_JADBUE010000034.1, forward strand.
TGTGGGACTAATTCAAGCCGGCATGAGTCCGGAAGAAAGAAAGAAAAATTATGCCTGTGACATCACCTACACCACTAACAGCGAACTCGGCTTCGATTATCTGCGCGATAACATGGCTACAGTGATGGGGGAAGTTGTCCAAAGACCCTTTAACTACTGCGTTATCGACGAAGTGGACTCCATTCTTATTGATGAGGCCAGAACTCCATTAATTATATCAGGACAGATCGATCGACCCACAGAAAAATATATTCTCGCCGCCGAAATCGCCAAGCAATTAGTGCGCCAAAAAGTAGAAGACGGACCGGGAGACTACGAAGTTAACGAAAAAGACCGTAACGTTTTAATGACCGATGAAGGCTTTAAAAGAGCGGAAGAACTATTAGAAGTTACCGATTTATACGACCAAGAAAATCCCTGGGCGCACTATATTTCTAACGCTATTCGTGCCAAAGAACTCCAGAAAAAAGACGTTAACTATATCGTCCGCAGTGGTGAAATTGTTATTGTTGATGAGTTCACGGGACGGGTATTACCGGGGCGACGTTGGGGCGATGGTTTACATCAGGCAGTGGAGGCTAAGGAAGGGGTAGAAATTCAACAGGAAACCCAAACCTTAGCCACGATTACCTATCAAAACTTTTTCCTACTCTATCCGAAATTATCCGGCATGACTGGGACGGCTAAAACCGAAGAAACGGAACTAGAAAAAGTCTATAACCTGCAAGTAACAATTGTTCCCACTAACCGCGTTTCTCGTCGGCAAGATTTAGCCGATGTGGTCTATAAAAATGAACAGGCAAAATGGAACGCCGTCGCCGAAGAATGTCAACAAATGCACGAACAGGGTCGCCCGGTTTTAGTTGGTACCACCAGTGTGGAAAAATCAGAAGTGCTTTCGCTGTTATTACAGGGAAGAAAGATTCCCCATAACTTACTTAATGCTCGTCCGGAAAACGTGGAAAGGGAATCGGAAATCGTCGCCCAAGCAGGCCGGGCTGGGGCCGTAACTATTGCTACGAATATGGCGGGACGGGGAACCGATATCATCCTCGGTGGTAACTCCGATTATATGGCCCGATTGAAAATTCGCGAGTATTTAATGCCGAAATTAGTTATGCCCGAGGATGACAATTTGGCCTTTAGTTTACCCAGTTTAGGAGAACGCAATCGCCCGCAAGGATTCGCCCCGGGTAAGAAGAAAAAAAACTGGCGCGCCTCGGCGGAAATTTTTCCCACCGAGTTACCGAAAGAGGTAGAAAATGCCCTGAAAGAAGCGGTTAAATTTGCCGTTGATACCCACGGAACTCAAAGTTTACCCGAATTAGAAGTAGAAGAAAAAATCGCCATCGCGGCCGAAAAAGCCCCCACGGATGACCCGGTTATTCAAAAGTTACGCGAAGTCTATAAATTAATTCGCAAAAGTTATGAAGATTACACAGGTAAAGAACACGATGAGGTAGTAGAAAGGGGCGGACTGCACGTTATCGGGACGGAACGCCACGAATCCCGCCGTATTGACAACCAATTGCGAGGCCGGGCGGGCAGACAGGGCGACCCCGGTTCCACACGCTTCTTTTTAAGCCTAGAAGACAATTTATTGCGGATTTTTGGTGGCGACCGCGTGGCGGGTTTAATGGATGCCTTCCGGGTGGAAGAAGATATGCCCATTGAATCGGGAATGTTAACTCGTTCCCTGGAAGGAGCGCAAAGAAAAGTGGAAACCTTCTATTATGATGCCAGGAAACAGGTGTTTGAATACGACGAGGTGATGAATAATCAACGGCGCGCTATTTATGCCGAACGTCGTCGGGTTTTGGAGGGGATGGACTTAAAAGAACAGGTGCTGCAATACGCCGAAAAAACCATGGATGAAATCGTCATGGCTTATATTAATCCCGAACTGCCGGCGGAAGAATGGGATTTAGAAAAACTGATTAGTAAATCTCAGGAATTCGTCTATCTCTTGGCAGATATTACCGCTAAAGATATCGAGGATATGAGTGTTAATGATATCAAGATGTTCCTACACGAAGAAGTTCGCAAAGCTTACGAAATTAAAGAACGTCAAGTGGATAGTATTCGTCCCGGTTTAATGCGCGATGCCGAACGTTATTTTATCCTGCAACAAATCGATATGTTATGGCGCGAACACCTGCAAGCTATGGAAGCTTTACGCGAGTCGATTGGTTTACGCGGTTACGGTCAAAAAGACCCCCTAATTGAGTATAAACAGGAAGGCTACGAGATGTTTTTAGAAATGATGATTGATATCCGTCGTAACGTGGTTTATTCCCTGTTCCAATTCCAACCGCAAGGACAACCCCAAGCAGTGGCTAGTGAACAGTAAAAATTAAAAGTTGGCTGAAATTGGGGAGAATTGGCTAAGGCTGATTCTCTCATTTTTTTCCCCTGAGAAATCAGTCACCCACAATCCACACTAGGACGAAAATTATCAGTCCAATCACTCCATAGGACAGTAACGACCCCAAAAAATTGAGGATTTGTACGGGAAAATGAATCAAAACTTGGTAAGTAAAATCGGCAGCTGCCAGCAAGGCAGCGAAAAACATAATCACAAGTGTTATCATACTTAATATCTTCTCAATCTGATAGAATAAATGGCTATCCTTTGCGGGAATCGGCACCCCAAGAAAAAACTCCGAGTCACTCTCCCGATTCTACCGCAATTTTAACAGCGATCGAGTTATAATAAATCTTTAATTGTAACTGGCTACTTAGTTGATGATAGGTGGTGCGTTACGACGGATTGTTACCTTCAAGTCAAAGCAGCAATTTCTGCCGTCTAACGCACCCTACGTTTTACTTAGTAGATTGACAAAAATAAGATGCACCCATTAAAAACAAATAAATATTTCCCCGTTTCTCCTTCCCTTTTGCGATAAGATAATTAATATAACTGCAAGGGTACTACTCTATGAATATTCGTATTGGTAACGGCTACGATATCCACCGATTGGTAACAGGAAGACCTTTAATTTTAGGAGGAGTAGAAATTGCCCATACTGTCGGTTTATTGGGTCACAGTGATGCCGATGTCTTAACCCACGCTATTATGGATGCCATGCTGGGGGCGCTTAGTTTAGGCGATATCGGTCATTATTTTCCCCCCACAGACCCGCAATGGCAAGGGGCGAATAGTTTAAAATTATTAGAGCAAGTTAATCAATTAATTATCGATAAAGGTTGGCATATTAATAATATTGATTCGGTAATTGTCGCCGAAAAACCGAAAATGAAATCCCACCTTATTGCGATGCGAACCAAGTTAGCAGAAACTCTCAAGATTAATCCGGAACAGGTGGGAATTAAAGCCACTACTAACGAACAATTGGGACCAGTAGGACGAGAAGAAGGTATCGCAGTTTATGCCGTGGTTTTATTGGTTAAGGAATAAGTAATTAGTAATAACTAGCTCAAATTAAGTATCCCAAACCTATGAATATAGACACAAAAATCTTAGAAACTGTCGAAGCAATGCCAGAGTTCTTAAAAATAGAGCTGCTTCACTATGCTGAATATTTGATGGCCAATTATCAATCAGATGTTATTATAGAGAAACCTTCTCTTAGGAAACGTCGTTCAGGAATTTTACAAGGTACATTTACCTTGCCTTTGTCCGATGACTTTGATCAGTCTTTGGAAGATTTTCAGGAATATATGTGATGACATCTTTTCTTCTGGACACCCATACTTTCATCTAGTTAACTGAAAACGATCCTAACTTGCCTGATAATCTTCGGGAGGAAATAGATTTTGCTCCTGAAGTTTATGTCAGTATTGTTAGTCTCTGGGAAATTGCGATTAAGTTAAATTTAGGTAAGTTAGCCCTACAAAAAAGTTATGAAACCATTGAAACTAAACTAGAAGCATCAGATATAACCTTGCTGTCTATATCATTTTCTGATACTCTAAAAATTTGTACTTTACCCTTGCATCACCGTGATCCATTTGATAGAATGCTAATTGCTCAATCTCTAAACAGATCGCTAATTCTAATTAGTAAAGATACTAAATTTGATGCTTATAATGTACCAAGAAAATGGACATAATGCCCCGTTCGGCTTAATTCTATTCAGGATGAGAGCAAGATAAATTTCCTAATTACCCATAGATTTCTAACATTCATTGCTAAATTCTCTCTATGACTGCCATTATCCAACAAATAAAAGAGCGTTTTTCCCAATCCCTAGTTAAATCCTTTGGGGAAAACTTCGCTGATACCGATCCTCTAATTGTGGCCGCTAGTAACCCCCGTTTTGGCGACTATCAATGTAATATTTCCCTCTCTTTAGCCAAAGAATTAAAACAAAAACCGCGGGAAGTGGCGGCGACTTTACTAAAAAATCTAGAGATAGATGATCTCTGTCAAACCCCCGAAATTGCCGAACCCGGTTTTATCAATCTTACCCTTAAACCCAGTTATCTAGAAACCCAATTAAAAGACCTAATTACTGACAACCGTTTAGGAGTTGTCGCTGCTAACCCCAGTCAAAAAATTATTGTCGATTTTTCCAGTCCCAATATTGCCAAAGAAATGCACGTCGGTCACTTGCGATCAACTATAATTGGTGATTGTATTGCTCGGATTTTGGAATTTCGTCATCATCAAGTAATTCGTCTTAATCACGTTGGGGATTGGGGTACTCAATTCGGGATGTTAATCACCTATCTACAAGAAGCTCATCCTAGCGCTTTAACCCAAGCAGATGCTCTCGATTTAGGGGATTTAGTTAGCTTTTATAAAAAGGCCAAAATTCGTTTTGATGAAGACGAAAACTTTAAAGAAACGGCCCGTCAAGCTGTAGTAAAATTACAGTCGGGTGATCCTCAAAGTCGTCAAGCATGGCAGTTACTTTGTCAACAATCACGACGGGAATTTCAGAAAATCTATGATATTCTCGATATAAAACTGACCGAAAGGGGGGAATCTTTTTATAATCCCTACCTGGAAGCGATAATCAGAGAATTAGATCAACAGGGATTGCTAACAGAAGACAACGGTGCTTTATGCGTCTTTCTCGATGGTTTTACCAACAAAGAGGGGGAGCCTTTACCCCTAATTGTCAAGAAATCCGACGGCGGTTATAATTACGCCACCACCGATCTAGCGGCAATTTGTTATCGAGTGCGTCAAGATAAAGCTGAAAGAATAATTTATGTCACCGATGCTGGACAAGCTAACCATTTTGCCCAAGTATTTCAGGTGGCTAAAAAAGCGGGATTTTTGCCCGATAATGTGGCAGTGGTTCACGTCGCTTTTGGATTAGTTTTAGGGGAAGATGGTAAAAAATTAAAAACTCGTTCCGGGGAGACGGTAAAATTACAAGAATTACTCGATCAAGCGATCGCCTGTTCCTTGGCTGACTTAGAAAAAAGACTGGCAAGCGAGGAAAGAGAAGAAACCGGCGATTTTATCGCTAAGACTGCCGAAACTGTCGGATTAAGTGCCGTTAAATACGCCGATCTCAGCCAAAATCGCCATAGTAACTACGTTTTCAGTTACGACAAAATGCTCAATCTGCAAGGCAACACCGCCCCCTATATGCTGTACGCTTACGCTAGAGTCCAGAGTATCAGTCGCGAAGGTGGTATTAATTTTCAGGATTTAAGTGCCAATTCATCGCTAATTCTCAAGGATGAAAGCGAATTAATTCTGGCTAAACAATTACTGCAACTGCCGGAAGTAATTAGTGCCGTGGAAGAGGATTTATTACCCAATCGTTTATGTGATTATCTTTATGAACTCAGTAAAAAGTATAATCGTTTCTATGAGAATTGTCCCGTTCTGAAAGCGGCAGAACCGATTAAAACCTCTCGTTTAGTTTTGTGTGATTTGACGGCAAGAACCCTAAAATTAGGCTTATCTCTCCTGGGAATCCCCGTTTTGGAAAGAATGTAAATCAGTTATCAGTTATCAGTTATCAGTTATCAGTTATCAGTTCACTGTTTACTGTTTACTGTTCACTGAAAAATTCATAATTCCCACAACCCGCACCCCACCCCTTGGATTGCGTATCTTTGACAAAAGCGGGTGCTATTTTATACCCAGAAAAAGTGTACTATGCTGACGTGAAAAAACCTGAGTTTTTGCTAACCTAGAAATAGCTCTAATCAGAGCCAATATCTTTGGGTGAAGCTTAGAGATTAATCTAGTTAAACTCACTCGTGACGTTATCTTATTGTCGTCTGTTGCCTATTCGCTTTCAGGTGATAACTCGAAGATGGGAAGTTAGTACAAATGCTCAAACTTCCTCTCCCTGCTCCCTGCTCGCTCATAGACAGTCTTAACGAGTAGTTTAGATAGTTAATAGCTTACTCCCGCATCCGGGCCGCTGACGCGGTAGGCCACACCTATTATCCCAGGGATGTTATCGTTAAAGCGGTCAAATGTCCGAACGTCCCAGAGGATTTTCGGGAAAGATTGTTCGCCCTGTCGTAATCTCAGATAGAACCTTATGAGTCAATCAATAGAAGGTAAGACTATGGCCGATGCTGATGTATCAGATTATACCACAAATAAAATAATTTTGTCTAATTGGATTGCCCCTTGGTCGAAAGGCAATCGGAAAAACCCGTCACCGCAACCAAAATGGGATTTATGGCAACCCCTGCGGCAACGAATTGATCGCCTAGAGATTAATACACCTGCACTGGCTCATCGGATTTGTCGTCTAATTCCGGCTCAATGTCCCTTTGCGCGGAAAATTACCCTATTTAGCCGGACAATTCTAGAGATTCCGCCCCTTTGCAAGCTAAATCCCCTCTACGAAAACCTAATGATGTTAAGATTTCGCGCTCTTTCTTACCTAGCCGATGAATGTGGAGAGGATATCGGTGCTTACTGCTAGAATGGGTGAGTGTCTTTAATCGCCACACCTATGGCCATCATTGCCCTGAAAGCTTGGTATCTGGACAAATACGAACCTATCCGCGAGGTTGTCAAACGTCCCCACGACTTGCGCTTAAGTCGCAATAGTCTCTTAAAATCGGGTTTAAGAGCCGATTTTCTCGATGATAGTCTGACGATACAGGGTTCTGTCTGGTTCCAACGCTATCTAGAAGGGGAAAGGGTGGAATTTTACCTCGAAGGTAGTGGCGGTTACGTCATCTCGAATATTGACCTGATTTCCCAAGAAATTTACTTTACTAAACAGGACCTCAGCGCTTGGTTGGATCCCGTCATTTATTTTAGCTCCCAAAGCCAATTTAAGGACTCTAGCACCGCTTTAAGAACAATTTTGACCGAAACCGTCGAAAATCTCAATAAACGCTCCCGTTTGCCCTTAACCATGGAAGAAACGCCCCGAACTGAGGGCAATGTCACCAGATTGAGTGATAGTCAATTACGCCAAATTCGCAAAAGTTTATTATTTATTGCCGATGCTACGGCGATTAGCCAAAAGGAAACGGAATTACTGCCCAGTCCCCTAGTGGGTGTAGAATTAGGTTATGCGATCGCTTGTAAACAGGGCGGACAAATTCTGTTAACCTATCAAAATCGAGCGGAATTAAAGGGTAAACTAGCTTTTGACCTGCCAAGCTACCAAAAATTAATTTTCTCGGATCTGAGCGAATTGCGTCTCACTTTTCCGCCTTTAATGGCAACTTTATTACAAAAATTCAATCTGATTAGTTAAAAAAAATGAGTAGAAAAGCTGACGAGTACGCCGTACATTTGTTCTTAAGCAGTGGACATCGCGAGGAAGTCCGTTTTTTGACTATCCAAGAATTTCAAAAGTGGTACAGTAACGAATTAGTTCCGAAAGCCGATTCCCAGGATTTTATCAATGTTCCGATCAGAAATATCCAAGGGGAATATATGGTTTTACGTCCGGCTAGTGTCATTGCTATTCGCGTGGAACCCGTCTTTTTTGGCAGTGTGGAAAGAATCTAATTTGTCGTTATTGCTAAAAAAGATAGTTAGATGCCGAAAATTTCAGAGATTATCGATAATTCTCTCAATATCAGCTTGAATTTGATTGCTGACTTTGCCTTGCCAGCGTTCTTTTAATTCCCTTAATCCCACTTCTGCGTATTGACATATCTTATCTAAAACTTCTTTGCCATCGCTGGGTTGAGGATAGGAATTCTTTTTACAGATAATATAAATTCCTGCGGTTAAAGCTAAAATAACTTCTGGATCGATTTGGCTAATAGTAATTAAATCCTGTCGATTGCTCAAAGTGGTTCCGTAGATACTGAAGTCTTGTTTAATGGCAAAAGCAGCGGCGAATAAATAAGCATCTACCATGCGCTCAAAGGTTTTATTATCTTTTAGTACCTGTAGATAATTTCTGGAAGTTTCCGAGGCATAAATCTTCAAACTGGGATCGATTCTCTGCATTAGTAATTCTCCATCACTTCAATCACGGAAGCATCTTCATCGGCAGCTAAACGGTGTATTTTGAAAATATCGGTAGTGTGGGGAAGCAAGAGATTTAAAAGTGGATATGGAAGATCGCGATCCGTTGCTAAAATAATTACTTGGGAGTTTAAATTAGGGAGAGAGTTAATAATATTTTTTTGATGTTCTTCGTCTAAATGTCCAAAAGGTGTATCCATAATTAGGGGAACACAAGTATCAGTTATTTGATTTAAACTGGTGATAAAAGCAAAAGCTAAAGCTTCCTTTTCTCCCGCACTTAAAACATCGGGATTTAATAATTTTCCTGTGATGGTACGGATTCCTAAAGTGTATTCGGGAGTGATTTCTACTCCTCTATATTCCTCCGGTTTGTTGGTTACTTGTAAATAGCGATCGCTGGTTACTTGATTAATCATTTTTTGGGAATTATCGATATTCCATTCGATTAATTCGTTAGTGGCATTTTTTAAACCTCTGGCCATTTTAACCTGATTAGATAACATCAACGTGGTTTGATTTTCACTAGCTAAAATTTGCACTTGTTTGCGTAAATTTTCTAATTGCTTTTCTTTGATTTCAATTTCCTTTTGCAAGCGTTCGATCCTTTCTTGGATAACCTTAACTTTTTGTTCCGATTCGCCAACTTTTCGCCAAATCTCATTAGCTGATTCTTGATTGGTTCCCGTAGTTTCCCGTTTTAGCTGTTTAATATATTGATTAATTTCTTCGATTTCTTCTTCTAAACGATCTCTTTGTAAAAGCCATTGACTATAATAGCTAAATTTGGCATTATCTCGGATAATTCCCTGTAAATCAATTCTAAGTTGGTCTTTTTCTATTCTGGTGGCGTTGTCCACTTCTAAGGACTCTAGTTCGGCAATTTGTTGCAGGATAAAGTCACGAGAATTTTGATCTAAACAACGACCACATAGACAACTTTCATCGTCAAGTATTAATTTTAAAACTGCTGTAGAATTAGTTTTAGAAGTGCTTTTTAAGCTAGTAACTTGCAAATCGTCAGCCATTTCCTGCACAAAGTTAATCAGCAAAGGTATCGAAGCTTTTTTTAACCAAGAATCGATAGACTTTTGCAGGTTATCTAACTGAGTTTGTAAACCGATACGCTTTTTCTCTAAGTTATCAATTTCCTCTAATTTTTCTCGTAAACTTTCAATCTGAGCGGCTTTTTCTTGAGCGTCTTGGTAGATAATTATAGCATCTTTTTCGCTATCTTTGGCATTTTTAAGCTGACCTTTTTTAAGATCAATTTCTTCTTCTAAGTCTCGTAATTGTTGCAGCTTATCTGTAAATCTTTGACTGGTTCCCTCTGCTTTATTTAAACGGTTTTCTAATTCTTGTAAGGCTTTTTCTGTATCATCGCGCAGATTTCTTAATTCCGGGATACCCAAAACTTTTTCAATTGCTTCTTTTGCTTCTTTAGTTTGAGTTATCTGGGTATATTGTTCAATTTTTAAGCCATCAAAACAGAAAAAATCTCGAATAGATTTAGGAAGCAATGCTTCGATATATTCCCTAGAGTTACTTCTTATGGTTCCATCTTCATAAAATAATGCTTCCTCTGCGCTGGGATAAAAAGTGCTACCATTAACTTTTAATTTTGCTGTGCGACTGATAAAGTAATTTTTCTCGTTTCTAGTAAAATTTAATTCTACCCGCATTTCTATTGTCGGTGAAGAATCTCCCTTACCTCGATAAAAATAGGTTTTCAGAGTCTCTTTAGATACAATATCTCCCCCATAGAGACACCATAAAATCGCCGTCATCAGAGAAGTTTTACCGTGACCATTATTACCGAAGATAATCTGAATTTTTCTGTCGGGATGCAGATTAAAAGTAATATTTTGACTAGGGTAACATTTCCAATTAGTTAAGCGAATTTGTTTCAGTCTCAAAGTCATAGAGTTTATTTATTGTGAGGAGTCGGTATATTTTTCGATAAGTTTGACAATTTTAGGTGATAGCTGCCGATTTTTTAGAGTAATTTTTTCTACTTCTAAAGCCATGGCTTCCTTGAGCAGTTGGGGAGGTATCTCATATTTTTGTGCCAGTTCTTCAATTTTAGCAGTTATGTCCATGGATTTTCTGGGGGTTAGGGGTTAGGGAGTGGAGATTGTCAAGTCTTAATTCTTATTGGCCAAGAGATACCTTGATGAGGATAAATTTTATAAGATATCTGAGTAGGTAAGGCCATAGTAAGTTATAGCCTTTGTCATAAACATGAAGTATAACCTAATTTGGTATTGACGACTGACTACCCAAAAGGAAAACTTCGTACTTCACCATTAAGATAACTGCTATAAGCTGATCTACTCTCAACCTTATACAAAAACACCATAAAAGCTAAAATAGATAGCTGACAGTGATTCTGAACACAATAGTAATATAGACTAAACCGCCTTGTATTATCGTCTTCTTCTTGATTTTAACACCCTAGAAAACGGGTTAATTGTCTTAACACCCGAACAAAGTCATTATCTTAAAAAAGTTGTTCGTTTAAAATCCCATGACCGTTTTATTGCCCTCAATGGACAAGGACAAGCTTGGTTAGCAGAAATAATTGATAATTCGGCCCATCTTTTAGAAGCGATAAACGAAACCACGGAACTACCAGTACAAGTGAATTTAATGGTAGCAATTCCCAAAAATGGCTTTGATGATATCGTTCGCGCTGCCACCGAATTAGGAGTTTATCGGATTATCCCGCTGCTGACAGAACGGGGTTTAGTTAATCCTAGTCCTCAAAAAATTGACCGTTGGCGAAAAATTGCCCGGGAAGCTGTAGAACAATCAGAAAGACAGATTATTCCCATAATCGAAGAACCACAACCATTTTTAGCCATCCTTAAGCGGGGAGCTAACCCAGGGACAACTTGTTATATTGGTGTTACCCGTAGAACAGTGGACCGGCTACTTTCTCAATTGCAAACATCAACCGAGATAACCATTGCCATCGGACCGGAAGGGGGATGGACGGAGACAGAAATAGAACAAGCGATCGCCGCTGATTTTCTACCTGTATCACTGGGAAAACGGATTTTGAGAACAATTACCGCTCCCTTAGTGGCTCTCGCTATTATTAACGCCTATTTAGACAGCTAATCGACTGGAGTTTCTATGTTCAAAGAAATTGCTGAAGCGCTCGATCGTCAAGACTATCAAACTGCCACCCGTCTTGTCAACGACTTCCAGACCCGAGAAAACGATAACCCCTGGCTGAAATTCTACCAAGCGCGTTTAAACGAAATCACGGGAGAAATCGCCCTAGCAGGGCAAGAATACCGAAAAATGTTGCGATTAACCGCTAATCCTCAACTTATCGCCCAAATTCGTCAAGGAATCGCCCGCTTAGAAGCGATTGAACAGGTGGAAGTTGAACAGCAACAACAACAGCGACAGGCTGCCCTCGAAAAAGCCAAAACCAACCCTAGTAATCGAGAAATGGGGCTTTTAATGCTTGAACCGGTGGCTAACGCAGAAAAACAGCCCTTAGCTCTAAAATTTGCCCAAATATTTAAAATAGATGCCTATAACGCCCGCTTACACATCCCTAGTCGTTCGTGGCGCTTGTATCGAGTCGGGGCGATGGCCGAATTAGCAGTATATGTTCACGACTTGCGAAAAGAAGGAATTCCCTGTTTTTGCCAGCCAATTAAAGCGATTAATCAGCCTAGGGTCTATTTAGCTCGATATTTCCAGGCTATCCAACCAGAAGCCACCCTAGTCTATCAATCTTCCCACGGCCTAACCGCAAGTATAACTTTTGATTGGTCAGAAGTTACCGCCGTGGTAGAGGGAATCTTGCCGATTTTTGGGGAATGTGTCGATAGGGATGCGCGCCGCCATCAAGTGAGAAAAATTAGTATTCTTGATTATGCCCAGATTATTGATCTACATTTGAAAAAACAGGATTTAATTATCCGTATTTGCGATCGCCATTACCACTTTCAAGCGGGGATTACTTTTTCCGACCACCAACAAAGTCGGGAAAGACAGACCAGCAATCGAGATAACTGGAATCATTTCGCTTCTTACCTAAAACAACAACTAGCAGCAGTTCCCCTGTGGTCAGATTTTCCAGCTTTTGCCGAAACCACCGCCGATTTTTACGAATTACTGCCTATGGTCAATCCCCATTTGGACTTATTACGCATTGAAGACACCTACTGGGACACCGCCTTTCAACTCTATAGCGCCCTTATCTTCCTCGAAAAAACTCCCCCTACCGCAACTTTATGACCCCTAGTAGCCCTTCTAACCCCTCTTTCGACTGGTTTAACCCTTCGCCCCAGCAAGACAGCGATTTACTGGCACAAATCGGCTTTATCCCCGGTTTCAAAGAATTTCTGACCCTGCGACAGGTTCACGCCTTGGAACACGCCACCGTCTGGGTATTAAGCGAAATGGCTGCCCGTCGTCAATCGCCTTTTGACCATTCCCCCGCAGATAACGAGGCCCTGGGGGGACTGTCCACCGATAGGGGTTTTTATCTCTACGGACAGATTAATACTAATGAACTGCGAATCGCCGCCAAACAAGCACTCCATCGTCTCAAAAATGGCGAGGGGCAATTGGCATTACATCCGCGTTGTGGCACCAATTTATCGGTAACTTTAGCCTTAACCGCTGGCTTAGTCTTAGGAACTCATCTTCTCTTACCCAGAGGTCCGATTTCTCAGTTATTAGGCTTAGGTTTAGCCACCGCCGCCGCTTTTCAAATCGGGCCAGATGTGGGAATGTCGGCCCAAAAATACCTGACCACGGCTATTCCCTTTAACTTAACAATCGTTAACATTGCACCAAAGGCAGACCTATGGGGACGTTCGGGGCATTTCGTCCAAACAGAGTGGCAAGATTTGCAATAAAACTTAAAGTAAAAACCCTTTCGGCAAACTCGCTCTGATTGTAACCTGTTAACTAAACCCTAAAAAAAAACAACAGCTATGCCTGGAATCGAACGCGGAGCCAAAGTTAGAATCAAACGTAAAGAGTCTTACTGGTACAACGATGTAGGAACCGTAGCCAGTGTTGATAAAAGTGGTATCCACTATCCCGTTATCGTCCGTTTTGACACTGTTAACTACCACGGTTTTAGTGGTAGCGCCAGTGGACTGAATACCAATAACTTCGCTGAAAGTGAATTGGAACTCGTTAAGGCTGCCCCCGCTAAGAAATAAAGCTGAGTAAAATTCGGCCTATCATCACCGACTGACTGACGGGAATTCTCTCTTGTTGGTCGGTTTTTTTATAGCTATCAGTTATCAGTTATCAGTTATCAGTTATCAGTTTACTGATATTACATTTTGGGCGCACGCAATGCGCCTCTACCATATAAAAACTGACTAATAAATTATCTAAAAGTCGCTTGAACCTTTAGCCAATAAGAGTTAATTAGTTTAATTATCCTAGATAAGTGGCTGGTTATAATTAAATTAAAAATGGATTTTAGGTTCGATCCCCCCCGCCCCCCTTAATAAGGGGGATGCCGATAGGCGGGGGGATCTGAAAGTTTTTAATACCTACCTACTTAAGTTCCTAAATGGCGAATGCTTGACAAAATATATCAAATAATTTATAATATTAGATAACCAAAAATCATGATAATGTGCTATGGACATAATCGGTTTTGAGGTGTTTGAAAAATAGTTTTTCAGTAATCAAATCTGGAATTTATGAGCATTTTAGAACTGATAGAAAAAAGACTAGAAGAAAACTTTGCCCTCCACGAACAATACCTAAACCCCCAGATGGTCAGGGTACTAAAAACGATCGGCTACGATCGCCACTAGGTTAAAGCCCAAGGTGCATACCTATTCGACAATCACGGGGAAAAGTATCTGGACTTACTGAGTGGTTTTGGTGTTTTTGCCCTCGGACGCAATCACCCCAAGATCGTGCAAGCTTGACAAGAGGTATTGACGGCAGCATTGCCCAATTTAGTCCAATTGGATGCTTCCATCCTAGCGGGATTGCTGGCCGAACGGTTAGCAGCGATCGCACCTCCCAGATTAGAACGAGTTTTCTTTGCTAATTCCGGCACAGAAACCGTCGAGGCTGCCAATGAACTACCCCACCGCAAGCGGACGGGGTATCAGAATCAAAATAGACTCAATTGTAGATTTTGGTGTAGCTGCAGGTATTCTTTATCTTGTTCTTTTACATATCTCGCTATCATACCTTCATCCCCATGCTTTCCTACCGTACTTGCGTAATATCCATCACTCCAAAACTCTCCTCCCCACAACTGCTTTTTCACTTGAGGACACTTTTTGAAAATTTCTCTCCCCGTTATACTTTTAATCATTGTCACTATCCTTGTCACACTATAGGTCGGTACTGATTGCACCAGAAAATGCACATGATCTTTATCCACTCCAATTTCTACAAACTTGATCTCGTATCGTTTTTCCATCTCTAGACAGACTTCTTTCAACAGGCTATCTACCTGTTCGTCGAAAACGGCTTGACGATATTTGGCTGGGAACAATAAATGATATAGCAAAACACTTACATTATGGCTCTTATGGATGTATTCACTCATTTTTCTATTGTACGCCGCGAGCGGCGGGGAATTAGACCCGAAGAGATTAAATTCAGCCGCTACGCCACCGGACGCAGCCAAATTGTTTACTGTCAGGGAGGCTACCACGGGTTAACCATGGGTTCCCTTTCCGCCACCGGCGATCCCCATTATCGCCAGGGATTTGGACCATTTGTCGCCGATTTTGAGGAAATTCCCTTCGGCGATCTGGCTGCGCTCGAAAAAGCTCTGATTAACCAAGAAGTAGCGGCTTTTATTACCGAACCGATCCCAGGTCACGGGGTGAGAATTCCCGAACCGAACTATCTCCCCGCAGCGGCTGCCCTTTGTCGTCGTTACGGCACTCTTTTTGTGGCCGATGAAGTGCAGACCGGTTTGGGCCGGACCGGCAAAATTTGGGCAGTGGAACATTGGGGGGTAGAACCGGACATTTTATGTGTTGCCAAGGCTCTTTCGGGCGGTTTTGTGCCAGTGGGAGCGGTTCTCTGTCGTCGCTGGATCTTCGATCGAGTCTTTGATCGCATGGATCGTTCTGTGGTGCACGGTAGCACTTTTGGTAAAAATAATCTGGCCATGGCCGCCGGTATTGCCACTTTACAGGTGATTGAGGAGGAAAAATTAGTCGAGCGAGCGGCTGTAATCGGTCAACAAATTATCGCAGAACTACAGCCCCTCGTAGATCAGTACGAATGTTTGCGAGAAGTGCGGGGATTGGGTATGATGATGGCCTTGGAATTTGCCGAGCCGAGCAGTTGGTCACTAAAAGCCGCCTGGAAAATGCTAGAAACCGCCAATAAAGAGCTATTTTCCCAGTTAATCGTCGTTCCCCTCTTTACCCGCCATCAAATCCTCTCGCAGGTTTCCGGCCACGGCATGAATATCATCAAGTTTATCCCCCCTCTCACCCTCTCCGATGAGGATTGCCGTTGGCTTGTCACCGCCGTTAAAGATGTGGTCGCTGATGCTCACCGCCTACCTGGGGCCGCTTGGGAATTCGGCAAAACCTTGGCCAGCCAAGCTATCCGCCAAAAAAACGCTAAAAAATAGTTAATATGTCCAGTTTGTTTCATCCCCTCTGCGGTAGCAACCTTAGCACTCTCCTTCATTTATTTTTGACCAATGGCGGCATCGATCGCCCCAATTTGGCCCCAGCAACCCTGGCCCTGGCAGTTACCCTGGCGCGACTGCCTTTTTCTACCCTAGAACGAATTTTAATCACAGGGTTTTATGAGCGCAGGGTGCGGGTAAAAGCACCCATTTTTATTGTCGGCTATTGGCGCAGCGGCACGACCCATCTGCACAATTTACTCGGTCAATCGGAGCATTTTGGCTATATTTCGCCCCTAGCGGTGGGATTACCCTGGGATATCCTCGGTATCGTCCGCTTATTTCAACCGCTGCTAGAATTAGCCCTACCGAGCGATCGCCATGTGGATAACGTTGCCGTTACTCCCGATTCACCCCAAGAAGATTCGATCGCCCTGGCCAGCATGATCCCCCTTTCCTACTACCATGGTTTATACTTTCCCCAACGTTTTCAGTATCATTTCCAGCGAGGGGTTTTTTTTCAGGGCTGCAGCGAGAAAGAAATCGCTACTTGGCAGCGTTGGCATACTCATCTATTAAAAAAAGTTTCCATCCATCAAAGAGGCAAACAATTACTAATCAAAAACTCCGTTTATACGGCACACATCGCCAAATTGCGAGCTATCTGGCCCGATGCTAAATTTATTCATATCTACCGCAATCCCTATCTAGTTTTTCCCTCAACCCGTCACTTTTTTACCCGCATCCTACCGGAACTAGCACTACAATCCTACGATAATTTATCTATTGATGTCATCGAGCAGACAATTCTGAAAAGTTATCCCCCAATGCTCAATTCTCTCCTGGGAGATAGTGCCGATTTACCCGCCGATAGTTTTGTAGAAATTCGTTTTGAAGATTTAGAAAAAGAACCCCTAGCACAAATCGAGAAAATCTACGATCAACTGCAACTTCCCGACTTAAAAATATCTATGCCTCGCTTTGAGAAATATATCAGCAGTCTGCAAGGATATAAAAAAAATAATTATACCCCAGACCCAAAAGCGATCGAGTTAGTCGAATCTCATTGGCTACCATTTATTCAACGTTGGAACTATTTTTAGTCATAAGTTATCAGTTATCAGTTATCAGTTATCAGTTATTAGTTATAATTCATAATTTAATATGAAATATCTTAAATTTATCTTTCTGGGTTTAGGTTTTGTTTTACTAGGGATAATTTTACGTCAAACAAATCTGCAAGAAGTGTGGCAACAAATCACCCTAGTCGGTTGGTGGGGAATGACATTAGTAATTATTTTTTATTTCCTAGAATTCCTCACCGATGTTTTTACTTGGCAACTAACTTTTAAAAGCATTCCTATCCAACCTCAATGGACAATTCGCCTATTATTAATTTACATGGTAGGGGCAGCCTTTAATCGCGTGACTCCCTTCGCTTCTTTGGGAGGAGAAGGTTTTAAAGCAGTGATGTTGAAAACTCACTATCAGATTAGCTATAAAGAAACCAGTGCCTCGATTATTCTGACCAAGACATTAAATACTGCTTCCCTTGTCTTCTTTGCAATTATCGGTTTTTTTCTGCTCCTAGCTTCCCCAAAATTCTCCAATTCTTTTAAAACTTTTACCGGATTAAGTCTCGCTATATTCTCCAGTTGTATCCTGATATTTTTCTTGATTCAGCGATTCCGTTTATCCTCCCGAATAGTTAATCGATTAGGTCATTCTTTTTTAGGCGATCGCCTAGTTAAACCTTTAGAAAATCTTCGCAGTGTCGATGATCGTTTAGGGGAATTTTACCGGAATCTGCCACTATTTAGAAATGGCTTGATCGTCGGTTTTCTCAATTGGCCTCTCGGAGTTTTAGAAATCTATGTTTTAATGCAGTTTCTCCAACATCCGATTAGTTTTGCCGATGCTTGGTTATTTGATTCTGTTGCCCAATTAGTGCGCGCTGGAACCTTTTTTATTCCCGCTAATATCGGTACTTTAGAAGGTTCTTTAGTGCTGCTGGGTGCTTCCTTAACCGGCAGTCTAGAATTAGGTTTAGCGATTTCCGTAATTCGCCGGGTTAAAGATGTTCTCTGGATTATATTAGGTTTATTGATCTGGTGGTTATTTTCCCTAAGACCAACTTTACCCGATCGCCCTTCAAAATAATCTCCATCAGTCAACTCCCGATTATTCATCCTGTAATTTTTCGCGCACATTGCGAACAATCCGCGATAATTCACTCTTTTCATCGACGCTAATTTTAGTTGGAGAACCACTAATAATCCGCTCGTAATTGCGGAAAGAATCCTTGATATCGGCCCCGTCCTGACTGATAGTATATTCACGAATCCCTTTATCGTGCCAAGAACCGCGCATCTTAAAGACGTTAATCGCTCGCGACATTTCGCCGCGAATTTCCACATACTGCAACATTAGAATCGTGTCGGTAATCGTAGAAATATGGGATTCGGTGATCGAGTGCGCTCCCATAAATTGGTCGGTAGTATTGGTGAAAAATCCCGTAATTTCCTCCTGTTTGGCGTATCCTGTCACCCCGATCACAAATTGCCGAAAAGCATTATTTGTCACCCCGCGCGCGAGCGCCGATAGAGAATCAATAGCAATACGAGAGGGTTTAAATTCCGAGATTTCCGACTTAATCATCTGTAAATGGTCTTCTAATCCCGCCGATTCGGGGTAAGAACACAATAATTTTAATAATCCCTTGCGTTCCATCTCCTCAAAATCGATCCCCCAAGAAGAGGCATTTCGGGACAATTGGGCGCGAGATTCTTCATAAGCGAACAAAATTGCTCGCTCACCGCGCCGACAGCCTTCTTCCAGAAATTTACTGACTAAGAGAGTTTTACCCGTACCTGTTGCTCCTGTAGCCAAAATAATCGAATCCTTGAAAAAACCGCCTCCACACATATCATCGAGGGTTTTTACTCCCGAAGAAATGCGGACATTAGAAGAGCGCTGAGTTAAACGCATGGCTCCGAGGGGGAAGATATTAATGCCATCATTGGTGATAGTAAAGGGATATTCGCCTTTCATGTGGGTTGTTCCCCGTAATTTGAGGATTTCTGCGGTTCTGCGTCGCCTTTCTCCCTCTAGCACGTTCCGCATAATTACCACATTATCAGAGACAAATTCCTCTACACCAAAACGGGCCACCGCTCCGTATTCTTCGATACGTTCCGTGGTCATAATTGAAGTCACTCCTAATAATTTTAACCGGGCCACGAGCCGAAAAATTTCTCGCCGCACCACTGACACCGCTTCGTACTGCTGAAAAACAGCAGTTACAGAGTCAATTGATACCAGTTTGGCTTTATATTTGGTAATTGCGTACTGAATGCGCTCGATCAGGGCCGAAAGATCAAAACTACCCACCACCTCTTGACCTTCCGGATCCGGAGAAGCATCGAGAATAAATAACTTACCCTGGTCAATTAATTCTTCTAAATCCCAACCAAAACTATAGGCATTTTGGATAATATCGGTGGGAGATTCTTCAAAAGTAACAAACAGGCCTGGATAGTCAAAATACTTGATCCCGTGGTAGAGAAATTGAACGGCAAGCAGGGTTTTTCCCGTGCCAGAAGTGCCACTCACTAAGGTAGTTCGCCCCAGGGGTAAACCACCGTGAGTGATCTCATCAAAGCCTTCAATTAGGGTTCTAATTTTGCGAACACCTTTCGGTTTAATCGGTGGATTCAATTGGCTATTAGAGTTAGATTGAGTCATTATTTATCCAGCGAATATTTAAAGAGTAGGATTTTTATCTAATTTTTCCACAGAAACATATCAAGCCTGACTAGACACTTTACACCATCTTGATTTCCATTGACTCTTGACTTTCTCATAGAGGTACTAGATTAGGCCCCGATCATTTCTCCTTCAATAAATATAACCCGTCTAATCACCTATGGCCGAAGACCTAGCTATCATTTTCTCGTTCACGAATTTCCTCGTACAGTAAGTCTAAACCGATCAGAACCTTCTCTCGATCGGACAAATCACCGATAATTTTCCGCACCGGGGGAGGGAGGACTTTCGCAAGGGTAGGAGTGGCGAGAATCTTGTCTTCCTCCGCTAGTTGCGGGTTTTTCAGCACGTCAATCACCTTGAGCGCATACACTCCCTGAAATTCCTCTTCTAGGATATTTTTCAGGGTTTTCAAGGCACGCACGGAGTTGGGGGTATTCCCGGCGACGTACAGTTTTAAAACATAGGTTTTTTTAAAGACGCTCATAGGTTAGAATCAAAAGGGCTTGGGATACGAGTTCATCGCTATTTTTCTGGGATATTTTAATCTATTCCCAATATTGACACTCCCATCGCACTCAAGCGAGGGATTCTTAGTTCAACGAGTCCACTTAAATTAGATGCCTTGCGTTATCCAACCCAGAGGTGGTTCTCTCCCTAAGCGTTACTTTTCGTATGCCCTACGATAGTTGTATTTCTACAAAGTTTGCTTGAATTGAAACGTTAGCTTCAAATACTGCTTTGTCTAGTTCCTGCAAAGATTTTACCTACTCACAGGTGAGAAACTAGAACTATTGAGTAGAACCCTATATCTTTGATTGTCAAGGTGCAGATAGCGTAGTGGTTAGACTACAGGGGTTTTTAGAGCGGTTGATTACCCTATCCGCTATACTCATATAGTAGCTATTTGGCCTGAGTAGGTCAAGACCCTTAAAAGAAGAAGTTATTCGAGATTTTTTCAGGATACTGGACACTTATTTTTAATCGTGCTTCGTGTCACTGAGCCTGTGGAAGTGCTGTTTTATATTGGCGCTTGGTTTCATCCCGTCGCACTAAGTGCTTCGGGTCTTCACCCCGACATTTGAGATAAATCATCAGGGATATCCTCGCGAGGTATGGAACGACGGTACATTTCCCCCAAGTGAGCAAGGATATCAATGAGAGCGAGACGATAATCTAGGAGAATTTCCTCACTTCTGCCTTCTAATTTTAACTGTTGGGAAAATTCATCCATTAACTCCATGTGAATTTCCAGAATTTGCGACACTGAGAGATCGGTAAAAAAGACATTATTAACCAACTCATCGATCGCTTGATTAATCGGATAATCCTGTTGGAAGTAATTTAAAATAATCTCCCGATAATCTCTTCTTAATTCCCGCAGTAATTCGTTTTTTTCCTCCGGGGCAAGATGGCGATAGAATAGCTGCGGGTTGCGTTTGTAGTAAACACCTAAATAGCCGAGTCTTTCTTTTAATTTTTCCGCTAAACGGCGCTGTTGTAGGAGGAGAA
This sequence comes from Microcystis sp. M179S2, assembly GCF_020245805.1. NCBI lineage: Bacteria > Bacillati > Cyanobacteriota > Cyanophyceae > Chroococcales > Microcystaceae > Microcystis > Microcystis sp. M179S2. The sequence goes on from NZ_JADBUE010000034.1 coordinate 48,520, forward strand.
AACTGTGATTATTTTCCACGGGATTTGGTTGGTTAACAATCGTGGTAGGTTCGGAAAAAGAGCAATTAGGAGCTAAATGGAGAAATCGAGCGATCGCTTGGTCGATGACCGAGGTGATGCTGTCTAATTCCTTGACGGTAATTTGTAATTCGGCACTATGATAGAGACAGGTGGGAGAGTCATTCGTCTCGGCAGTGATGTTCTTGTCAGCGACAATGATCACTACTGGCAGTAAAATCCCCCCTTCGTAGAGTTGATTAAAAGTCGGCTGTAGGGAAGGATGAGAGACCACCAGCAAACAATCGATTTTTTCCTTCTCTGCCTCGATATTAGCCAGTAATTCGCTAGAAGAAGACCCTAGGGTTAGATTATAGCGTTCATTAGCCAATAAAGCCGTCAAAGAATTAACCAGCCCCGGAGGTGAACTCACTCCCGTCAAGGGTGGGTCCGTTGGGACAAAAGCATAAATAGTCAGTCTCGGAGGCAACGTTTTCTCACCCGCAAGGTAGATAGAAAATAACAAACTATAGGTTAGGCTTTCTCTGTTGAGAAGACAACCCCCTCGCCATCAGATCGGGGAAGTTAAAGTTAACTTTGCTTTTTGGCAGTGGGTATTGTAGTTAATTGTAATCAATGGGGAGGTCGTCTAGATGAGCAAGCGTCATAATCAAGGTAGATTCAAGTTCTAGGACTACTAATAGTTTGGCCATCAGTTTGTTAATTATGCCCTAAAGTTACCGCCACCGCCCACCCAATTATCCCCATGCCTAGCGTTACCCTCAGCCTCCATCACTTTCATCAATCCGTCACTGCCTGTGAATTAATTATTGACCGGGCAAGTCTTTGCGATTTAATTAATACGGGCAATCCAGAAGCGATCGTGGTGGTGGATGAGCGGTATTGTCCCCTAGGACTGATTGAGAGTCAAACCCTGATTGCTTATCTCCTCTATCAACAACAGCACCCCGAAACCAGAAACCCCTCCTCCAGCTGCCTGGATCTGAGCGGTTGGCTGCGTCCGATTATCCCTCTTAACGCTCGCATGGCCGTAAGTGAGTTTCTGGCAACCCTGACGGGAGAAGCGCTCGCCTTCGTCCCCATTTTAGTGGATGCTCAGGGCAAACTGTTAGGACGCTTAGACACGGGCAAACTTCTCCAATTTTGTCTCGGGTGCTCGATTCTCGATGATCCTCCCCCGCAGCCCCGCATCAGCGATCGCAATTCCCTCCCCCGCAGCGATCATCCTCTGGAATTTCTGGAACAATTACCGCTGCCGCTGCTGCTCTACAGTCCAGAAGCGGGAATTTTATACCAAAATCAGGCTTGGTGTCAACAAATCGGGGCGGCTTTCCCCGCTAATATCGATAACTTTCCCTTTGCTTTGGTTAATGACCCCTTAACCCGCCCATCCCCCACCCCCCCCCTGTTTCCCCAGCGTCTAGAAACGGTGACATCGGGTTTAGCCAAGACTTGGCGACTGTTGTCCGTGCCGTTAAATTGGGCGGATAATTATCCCTTGCTCGAGAAAGCTTCGGGACTGTGGTTACTGTTGGCCACCGATATCACGGAACAACAGCAATATTGTCAGGAATTAGCGGTTAAAAATGCCGATTTAGTCCATTTAAATCGTCTTAAGGATGAATTTCTCGCCTGTGTCAGCCATGAGTTTAAATCGCCCCTCACCGCCGTGATCGGTCTCTCCAATCTGCTGCGGGAACAAAAAATCGGTGAACTTAACCCCCGACAGTCGAAATATGCCGATTTAATCTATCGCAGCGGTCGCCAGTTGATGGCTCTGGTCAATGATCTCCTCGATTTAACCCGCTTGGAGACAGGACAACTAAAATTAACTTTCACTAGAGTCAAAATCGATCGCCTCTGTCAACGGGTGTACGATATCATCGTCGATAAGTATCCCCAACGTCTCGATCTCCCCGGCAGCTATCGTCTTGACATTGAATCAGGGTTAGATTATGCCCTGGCCGATGAAGCCCGTTTACAACAGATGTTAGTGAATTTGTTAGATAATGCGGTTAAATTCACCATTGATGGCGGTAATTTCGGCATTAAAGTCAATCGTTGGGAAAATTGGCTGGCTTTTACCGTCTGGGATACGGGGATCGGTATTCCGGAAGAATCCCAGCATCTGATTTTTCAGAAATTCCAACAGCTAGAAAGTCCTTTCACCCGTCAATTTGAGGGTGCAGGTTTAGGTTTAGTCCTCAGCCAAAAATTAGCGCGCTGTCACGGTGGCGATCTATCCTTTGTCTCCAAGGACCGGGAAGGCAGTCAATTCACTTTACTGCTGCCGGTTCATCCCCAAGCTGCCGAGCAGGAGTCCGCCACTCCCCAGCGTCTGGTGTTAGTGGTGGAAGCTAATCCCCAAGTGATCGAACAGTTTGTCGATCGCTTGAGTGAATTGGGATTAAAAGCGATTATCGCTCGTAGCGGCACTGAGGCGATCGAAAAAGCCAGGCAGTTAAAACCCCGTTGTGTTTTTCTCAATCCCAATCTACCCCTGTTGTCCGGTTGGGATGTGTTAACGCTGCTGAAATCCCATCCCCAAACCAAAGATATGAAAGTTATTGTCACCGCTGCCGATTCTGAGCGCAACCGCAGTCAACAGCAAGGGGCCGATAGTTTTCTGGTTCCGCCGATCACATCGGCAGCTCTGCAAGCTTGCCTGAATCTGACCGTTTCCCCTGTTCCTAGCCGCAAACGGCGCACTGCTCCGACTCTGCTGCGTTTACACGGCCATTATGCCCCCAATTTCTCCGATTTATCTTCCTTTAGCTGGATTTGGAATAATCAATTAGTTCGGGAGAATTATCGTTTTATTGAGGCCGATAGTTGCGAACAGGCGGAACTTTTAGCTGGTGTCTGGGAGGTGGACGCTATCTTAATCGATAGTTCGATCGCAGAAGATTTATACTCTTATCTGCAAACCTTGAGCGAGTCGCAAACCCTAGCTAATTTACCCCTAGTCACCCTTGATGTGGCTGTCACCGAGGTGGCCAATCAAATCCCCGGTTTAGCCGTTTTTCCCTGTTTGGCCCCCCCGACGGAAAACCGCATCGAACAGCTATTAAAGGTAATCGAGACTGCTGATCTGGCTTTTTCTGGCCACTTGAGCGGCGATCGCGTCCTGTAGGGGCGAAGCATTCGGGCATAACCTATCGGTGAAACCGGAGATTTTCTATCCGAATGCTTCGCCCCTACTTTTTGCCGCAAACCCTAAATAGCTGAAAATTTGTCAAAACGTCGTGCTTTGCTTACCTCATAAGCGATTAAAGGTAACAAAACAAAGAATTAGATTCGGAGAATGAATCAGATCTAGGGAAGTGGGGAAGTGGGGAGAAACTCTTTTCAGTGATCTGTTGACAATTTTTCAGTGATCTCTTGACAAATAGGGAATTATGTGTTGACAGAGGAAAAATTTGCTGTTAGCATTACGATAATTATTCATACATCCACTTTACCTCTGTGGGAGTCTATACAGATGACAAAATTACTCAGATTTACCATTCCTAGCGCTGCTGCTCTGGCCGTCGCCACTGCCTTAGGCCTCGCCACTGCGCCAGCCCAGGCGGCTGCTATGGTAACCTATAAGGGCTGTACAAGTACCTCATTCTGTACACTCACCGAGCTCATTAACGGTGGTTCCATCACAGTTGATGAGGACGGAAATGGCACAATTGAGAAAACCTTCGCCAATTGGGGTAATTACGATTTTATGCCCTCCGGAGCGGGCAATACTCTGTCCGATCCCGCAAGCAACATTCGAGTGAGTGCAACCGGCACTTACATTCCTGGTGTCTCTGGTAGTGCTACTCTCAATTACACTGTTGTTAATAATGCCCTGAAGTTAGCACCGACACTTCCGGCGGGTAATGCCCTCTCGTGGAGTGCTGTTGTTGACTTCACGTTCGATATCACATCCGCTGAATATGTCCCAATCACTGAACAGATAGATAAGCTAACAGGTGCGGCAGTTGTTGGTCCCACTTCTGGAGTGACAAGTTACGCATCTTTCAATAGTACCACGTTGGTCTCCGACGGCACGTCGATGATGACTGACACTATTCCATTGAGTCCACCAATGACAACGTCGATGATCGGGAACACATTAGACCTCAGAGCTCGCCGGATTAGAATTCCAGCGGCTTCGGCTGTTGTGGGTACGTCCGAAATTACGAGTTTCTCACAAACCTTCACCCAGGTGGTTATTCCCGAACCGGGTACTGTTGTTGGACTGCTGGTTGTTGGTGGCTTAGGTCTGGCGATGAAACGTAAGCAACAGGGATAACTGAGCTTGGCTTCAGGACAACTTTGAGCAGAGACATCGTAGCTGCTTGCATTGAAACTCCGTCCTTTGGGGGCGGTTTTTAATTAGGGTATGCTGAACGAACCCGCGTCAGTCCCCACAGGAGAAACTTTTTCAGCCAACCCTAATTGGGGTTATACTTTAGACGTTCATAATCTGAGATTTATTAAACTTCTGAAATCGTAGAGTCAGCAAGGAATCCAGTTCTTTTTTATGTTTCAGATGGGCATCATTCAGACATTCATAAATAGCTGAAGAAAAGTCAGAAAAGTTC
>NZ_JADBUE010000340.1:0-16467 GCF_020245805.1 Microcystis sp. M179S2
AGTACATGGTTTTTTAACTGTGGTATGCGACGGTGGTGGAAGCAGAAACTTAAATCGTGAGGTTTAGGAATCGCCGCACTTTTAGGGCGGCGAGGATGTCAAATTCAATAGGATAAGGATCAGCCGTAATTGTCCAGCCGTCTTTAATTAAGGCATTTTTAACGGCTTCGTGATAGAGGTCTTTTGCTGGCATTTGCCTCCTTCTATTTTGATCACTGGATTTATTATAAGCGATCGCCCTCCTCTTCTCACAGTAAAATAGCGATCGCCTCTTCCAAATTTTTATTAAAAACGCGATCGCCTATCGGTAGATGTCCTTTCGATGTCCAATATCTAAAATAATCACCTTTTTTGCGGAATCATCTATCGCGTAAATAACGCGATAAACTCCAATCCGAATCCGCCAGCCTTCTCGTCCTGTCAGTTTGAGACACCCTGCTGGTCTTGGATTGTCAGCTAATGCTCTAATCCCGTCTCGAACTTTCTGATAACTATCTTGGGGAAGATTAGCTAAAGCCTTAGAAGCTTGTTTTTTAATCGCAATAGTGTAATTCATTGACGACTATTTTCAATTTCGGCGATCGCCTCTTCAAAAGGAATTTCTTCCTCTTCCGAAATAGCTAAATCATAGGCTCTAATAGCATTCAATTCTTCAGAATCTTCTAGGAGTTTTCGATATTCCTCTATATCTAAAAGAATACCGATTTGATTACCCTGTTCATCAGTAATATACTTTTGCTTTAATGGCATTGATAATTACCTTGTTTGTTAATTTTATCCCCTATTATAGCTCAAATTTCTCCTTCATCCTCAACTCAACAGCGATCGCCTTTCTCAAACACAATAAAACAGCGATCGCTCCAATTAAAGTTAAGATGAGAAACTATACCTCAACTTATCCTAAGAATTAAAGATTAAAAAGTATTTCCTATTCTACAAACTAATGGTATTAATTTAGCTAGAGTTGAGGGTTTGACTTTAGAAAATTGGAATGCTATAATAAATAATGCCTAAATACCAATATTCGGAATAAGTAATTATGCCATCTTTAGACTTCTTAATTAAAGAATTGAATAATAATGGTAGCGAAGTAATAGATATAATTAAAATTTATTCCCCAAACACCATTAAGCAAAAAGTTATGGGAAATCCGACAGCGAGCGATTGCATCTGGATTGCAACTGCTCAATGAAGACGAAATAGAACAAGAACTTGCTGCACGTCGAGGAGGGTGCAGTGAGTCATGAAATTGCTGGCACTTACGGTTTAGCGGCGATGGATGCACTTCACGTTGCTGCTGCGCTGCAAATTCAAGCTGATGAACTAATCACCACCGAAAAGCCAACCAAACCAATGCACCGAGTCAGGGAAATTCAGATTGTTTCAATAGACATCTCTTTTGCATGAGTAGAAAACGGGTTTCTCCGAGAAACCCGTTTTCTGTGCGTTACTCAGTCTCAACTTAGTTGGGGTTTAACAACCTTTCTAGGTTTTGTTCACAGTTCTCTTTATGGGAGAGCATATTTAATTTTTCAGAAAGATGTAAAGCTCGTTGCCAGTGATTAATAGCTGATTTAAGATCATGGGTTTTTTCTTCAAATTCGGCCAAAATAATTAAAGTCTCTAGTTCTACATATCGTTCTCCAATATCGAGGGCAATATCTAAAGCTTGATTAAGATATTGATAGGCTAGATCATCCTTTCGAGTGATACTATAAATTTCTCCTAATCCAGCACAAGCATGGGCAACACCTGCCACATCTGAAATAGCTAAAGCTTTTTTCTTTTGTTGTTTAAAGTATTTTTCAGACTCCTGAAAATTTGCTTGTTGCCCATAAATTGAGGCTAAATTTCCCAAAGACAAAATAATTCCTGCTTCATCGGTTATTTGCTCAGATAAGTTAAGACTTCTTTGAGTGTAATCGATAGCTTGATTCAAATCATTGATTCGCCGGTGTGCTTCTCCTAAATTTCGTAAAGCTATTGCTTGATAAATAAGATTTTTAATTTTTTCTGCCCATTTTAAGTATTTTTCTAAACAAGCAATAGTCTGGTCAACTTTTCCCTGATAACCATAACAATTACCCAGATTTAAATAAGCAACATTAATAATCTCAAATTTTTCGTCACAATCGGGAATAATCTCGGCTAGATTTAAAACTTCATTCAGTCCTATTTCAGCGCTTAAATATTCACCTTTTATTCCATCAATTGTTGCTATATTTACTTTGCCTCTTGCTTTCCAAAGAGGATTATTTAATTGCTCTGCTAAGGATAACAGTTTCTCTGCATAATTTTTTGCTTGGTCTAATTGTCCTAATTCTCGATACATATAACCAAGTTCACTTAAACAGAGAAAATCGGTTTCATTGTCAAGATTTCCTAATAATTCTTTACACAGTTTTATGCCCTCTTCATACCGTCCCCAGATGAGTAATTGTTTGTGCAAAGGTAAAGAAGTTGGATCATGAATTTCTAAGGGTAAAGAAAATAAAGATTTAGCTTCTTTATACCAACCTAATCGACACAGACAGAGAAATGCTTCCACATAACGACTTGCCCGTTCTTGAATAGAGAGCTGCTGTCCCATTTTATCCTTAATATGGCGTTCATAACCAATTAAATGCCAGATAAATGCGCCAAAATGTGCTTTTTCAAAATGACTCCCTGTCGCCCCTAAAATTTCCCCTTTTTGTTTAACTTGAGCGAGTTCTCCAAAAACAGTAAAATCGATACTTGTGAGACGTTCTTTGACTCTTAATTGAGGAGATTGAAAATCATTCATGATTTGGTTTTCCTTCTTTTCTTTGGGTAGATACTAGATGCTTGAAAGCAACATTGCGAATTAAGCTGTGCTGTTTGATATGTGGTTCATATCCCAGTTGTTTTTGAGTTTCTACTAAATAACGGTTAAACAAGGTAAAAAGAGCTAGGTCTAAATCTTGTTCCTCGTATTCTGAAAATAATTGAAGATTTTCAAACCACGCATTTTTAAATTCAAAAGATGAATAAGTGGAGCCATAGATAAGCAATAAATAAGCAGTTTCAAAAGTGTTTTCAAGTCGCTCTATTGTTCTTTCGATTTCCTCCTCTAACAGTTGTTTTCGTAATTGTTTGGTCATTAAGTTAACTTTTTAATAATCATCAGGATTGGCTTTTTGAGCTTCATCAATCATTTCTCTTAATCGTCGAAATCGTGATTTATTCTCGTCATAATAAGTGCTAATATCTCCATTCAGTCTATCAATAATATCACCGGAAATTAAGCGGATAGCGAGAGGATGTCCTTCATGAAGTTTTCCGATCTCTTTAAGGTAAGCAAGGTTACGTCCATGAAGAATTAATTCGACTTCTGCTTGTTGAAATAAGCGTTCAAATAACTGTAAACTTTCCTGATCCTCTAATCCCATTAATGGCTGAATATGCCAATATTGATCTTGACTAAAAGTTTCAAAATCTTCAGGCTTATCCTGCGAAGTTATCACAATTCGAGTCTGACAATTTTCGGCTTCTAATATTTTTTGAAAAAAGACTCGCCAGAGGGGGTCTTTAAAGCGATTACTGCCATCTTGTTTTTCTCCTTGTAAAAGATTTTCCATTGAATCAAACCAAATTAATCGACGATTATTGCTCAGATGATTAACCAGTTGAGTTAATAATTGTTCTGGGTTTTTTGCTTGTTTTGCCGTAACAGGTTCATCGCCACGATTGAGTAAATCAATAGCTGTGCTGATAAAGTTTTGTGCTTCTGATTGCGACTGTTGATCCTCCCGTTGATTAAACCCATCAAAATCAATAGGCAGTTCAGGAGGAAACCCTTCTTGACATAAAGCTAAGGCCAATTTGTAGGCGAGGGCAGTTTTTCCAATACCTGTTATTCCTGTAATTACGACAATGCGACAATCGCCTCTTAGTTTTTCCAGTAAATCACTTTGAAGAGACTCTCGCCCCACCCAGATAGGCTCGATATCTTGAGTCAGTTTTTGCAAAAGATTATCTAGATCTGCGACTTTTGAAGGGTCGATGTTCAAAGCTCGACAAAAGGCAAAAAAACCTTCCGATTGAATGGTTTTACCCCTCAAAAAATGATCTAAAGTCTCCAGTGAGCAGTTGTCGGCGTAATAAGAGTAATAAGTGTGGGCTGGGTCTTTTGAAATTTCCTCCCAATTCCCATCGGGTTTGGAAAATTGACTAGCCTCGGTGCATAAGTATTTTCTAGTCCAGCCTTCTTTTTGTTTTTGCGCCCATCGGGTTTTGACTTGCTCAAGTCCCGCTACGGAGAGTTTTAACTTCATTGCTCTCTATTCAATCTACATAAGTTTATTTCTCTATTGTTGATCAATTATCCCCAGAAATTCTCATTTTTTGAAAAATTTTCTCTCAATGTGACTAAGTACATATCAGCTATTTGCTCAATTATAGGTATAGGAAGCCATTCAAGCTTTCTAATTCTTTCTAATTCCAGCTTCTTTTGCTTTTTGCGCCCAAAAATCATCGTTTTGCTTGCTTCTCCGTAGAAATCTAAGGATTTCTATCGCTTTACTCCCAATGAAGAGAGCCTCATTGCTCGTTGTCCTCTTCCTAAGGGTAGCAAAATGGCTATTTCTCAAATAATCAACCAAACCAATGGTAAACAGTTTATCTCATTATCATCTACATCGGTGCGGCTACTGTCGTCGGATGGAGGTGATGTCAATCACTTATTTAGCGGTCAAATACCAGAGCGTCACTATGAGCAACTTTCTTGTTGGCTTAATTTAAAACCAAACGAGGAAAAGGACTTAACGGCACAAACATTTGCAACGCTAAAGACCACAAATTACACCCAAAAAGATCCCCTATTCACTTTAAGGACTGTCCGAAGAATGTTACAGGATAACGGTCTTCTCTTTGTCTATGATATATCCCAAACCCCTGATATTGAGCAATATGTGAAGATTCTGTTTTCTTGTGCTGGATTTATTGTGTTAAATAACATTGGCAACTGCTGGATTCTTTGCAAAAGAGCCTTACTTTCTTTTGATGTGCCAAAGGTCAAAGGTTATCTGGTCAAGGAAGCGGAAACACTGGCAGAAATTGAATCCTATTTCTTATTTCTCAAGAATCGCTATCCTGAGTCACAAAATTATTGCAAAGAAATCGACGATTTATTTACTCACCAATCGGTTATTTTTCTAGCCTATCCTGAACAGAATCCCTCTCAGGTAATCGGTGTTGCACGTTATACCTATTCTCTGCCTGAATATGGCTACTATTTGCCTTGTCAACTGGCAACATTTTGTGAAGGAAAACACACAGGAAAGCATTTGATGTTACCCAAAAATGTAACAAGCATCGGAGAAAGTCTCTCTCTCTATGATGAAAAGGGAACTGGCAAAAAAGGAACAAGTTATCTTGTTTATCAGCAATTGATTCGAGCTATCTTGACTTACAAACATGATATTGCTCACACTGAAATTTCCTACACGACTTATCCAAAAGGGGACGAAACAATTGAAGCACTCTATAAAGAACGTTTTGGATTTAAGCACACTCTACACGATAATGAAAAAGTTTGCTTAAAATATGGAACATTTGCCGGTCAATGGTATCTCATTGAACTGGAGCAGTGGATGATTAAGCATCAGTACCACAACGCTGACCAGATTTTTCATAAACATAAGGAAGCGTTTGCGGTGTGAAGTCTAGCTCAACAGGTTTCCGATAAATACTAGATTTTGGGAACTTAAGGTAAATTATCCTGAAAATTGGCTATATCCTTAAGTGTCCCGAAGTTGAACTAGAGTCTTAGCGACGCAATGCCTTATCCCACAAAGACTTACAGCTTTTCAAAAAAAATCTGCATCGGGGAAAGTCCCAAGTTTATACCATAGAAAGTATCCATAAGGCTGATCACACGAAATTCAAGAGAGTCGCAGAAATTAAAGCGTAAAGGGCAAAAGCTAAAATCCAAACCGATATGCAAACACACGATGCCAACAAATTCAGTATTCTAGTAGGAAACCTTTTCAGAGCAAGGTTTCCCTATTTGTATATCCCAACTTGGGAAGAAGAAAGAGTGATTAATATCCTTCGCTCGGTTGCTACTGAGGCCAGCAAAATTCGCACAACTCGGAATTGTTTTGTGTGGAAGTTGACAACAGGGATGACAGCGGATAATAAACAATCTAGTCAAGCTGAAACCAATACACAGAGCAAACTATTAGAACCAATTAAAGCTCTTGAGTTCATAGATAACTATGCCGAGCCTGCTATCTTTATCCTAGTAGATTTCCATGTGTACTTTGGTGAACGAGGTAAAACACCCGATTATCAGATTATCCGCAAACTACGCGATCTTTCTGCTAGATTAAGACGCAGCAGTAAGCCGAAAAATGTTGTTTTTATTGCTCCTACAGTTGTTTTGCCCAATGAATTACAGAAAGAGGTCACAATTGTTGACTTTGAGTTGCCATCTTTTGAGGAAATTAAGGCTGTTTTAGAGGAGATGATTACAGCAAATCGGCAAAGTGGCAAAATTATTATTGAGCTTAACGACGAGGAAACTGAACGTTTAGCAAAAGCAGCATTAGGTTTGACTTTACAGGAAGCGGAAAATGCTTTTGCTCGTGCAATGGTCGAAGGCGGAAGACTCGACATTTCAGACATTGAGATTATACTTGAAGAAAAACAGCAAATTATCAGAAAAACAGGCATTTTAGAATTTATTAAAAGTACCATCAATCTAGAAGATGTAGGAGGACTCGAAAATTTAAAACGCTGGCTTAGTAAGCGTAACAAATCTTGGCAGGAATCAGCACAGCTTTATCATATTCCTCCACCAAAAGGCGTATTGATTACAGGTGTCCCTGGCTGTGGAAAAAGTTTAATTGTTAAAGCGATTAGTGCTATGTGGCAATTGCCATTACTGCGCCTAGATATGGGTAAAGTTTTCAGTGGTTTAGTTGGCAGCAGTGAAGAGAATATGCGTCAAGCTATCAAAACTGCTGAGGCGATCGCTCCTTGTATTCTCTGGATTGATGAGATAGAAAAGGGATTCAGTAGTGTTTCTGGTTCTGGCGGAGATGGTGGCACTTCTACTCGTGTTTTTGGTACTTTTCTGACTTGGATGCAAGAGAAAACAAAACCAGTTTTTGTAGCAGCAACCGCCAATAATATACACAGTTTGCCACCTGAACTACTTAGAAAAGGTCGTTTTGACGAAATTTTCTTTGTCGATTTGCCCACTTTACATGAAAGAAAGGAGATTTTTCGTGTTCATCTAAACAAACGTTTACAAGAGCCTGAAGTGTGTGGCAATCTACAGCTAAACGAAAATTTTCTAGTTAGTTTAGCTCAGATAACTGAAGGTTTTGTGGGTGCGGAAGTTGAACAAGCGGTAATCTCAGCCCTATTTGAAGCATTTGCTGAGAATCGTAGTATCGAATCTGATGATTTTTCCCTAGCCATAAAAAACACTGTACCACTTTCAGTCACACAAGCTGAACAAATTCATGCTATCCGAGAATGGGCAAACGTGAGGGCTGTAGCGGCAACCAGCAACCAAGACAGATCAGGTTACGACCAAAAAGTCGAAAAAGCTGATGTTGACGTTCGGGTGTCACGAGGCGGCAGAACTATTGATTTCTAAAGGAGAAATAATTTTATGTCTATCAGTCTTTTATTACTTCCAGTTGCTTTAGCTTTAAGAGCAATAGTTGGCAAAGATAAATTAGAAGAATGGGCAGCTTCTTCACAAAATAAAGTTCCCACTAATTTCAAGGATGGTAATGAACTAGAACGTTTTGTTATAGGTGCTGGTTACGATGCAGAAAAGTGGGGAAGTAGTTATAAAACCCATCTACAAGGAGAAAAAGATTTCTTTTTCTGGGATTTAATAGATGGCCAATGGGTTGCTGTGTTTAGAAAATCTACTCCAGATGATGTACTTAATCGCTTTATTAAGGCTGTAGAAAAGCGTGCTGGTCGTCAAATTTTTTATGCTACTAATGATTCCACCAGTCAATCAGTTAAATCAGCTAAAACGATTGAACCGGTGGAATCAACAAAATCTGAAGTATTTCCTACAAACTTTCGAGATAAAAATCTGTTACGTCAAACCTTAATAAAGTTTGGTATGCTTCCCAAAGAAACAATAAATGGCGAGTTAATTTGTAATGTTGGTCCAACCTCCTTGTGCTTTTTTCCTTCCGATGATGGTTCGTTTTTTGTTGAAGTTAACGCCAAAGAACTGAAGTTAATTTACAACAGCTTATCAACCATTGATGAAGATTACAAGCTTCAAATCCAAAAGGAAACTCTCGAATCACTGAAACAAAGAGCTAAAGAGCGAAACCTTGTTATTGAAAGCGAAGAAGTACAAGAAGACAATTCTATACTTTTGACATTAACAATTAATTCTTGAGGAGGAATTAAAAAATGAAAGATCAAGAAGAGGTTTACTTCAATGAATCTGGACTTAAAGTGACAGACCGAAATGTTTATTTAGCAAATAAAACACTCAAGACAGATGAAATTGTCAGCTTTAAAAAAGAGGAGATACCAGCTAAAGTACATCCTGTTTTATGGCTGCTTCAGCTTGTTATTGTTGGGATAATGGTATTTCATTTATACACAACTTACCAAAGCAATATCTTTCTTTTTGTTTTAGCATTGATTTTTATTGTTTTTGTTGGAGCTATGCAGTTTACGTCTATAGTAACAATTAAGCCTAGCAAAACTGTAATGGCAATCATCCTTTTTGCGGGTTGTCTTATTTTAACTTGGCCAATATTTCCACGAATCTTTTTTTATTTGGCTCTGATAATAAGTAGTGGAGCTATAAGTGGTGGTAGTAAAGAAAATGAACCGAGTCAAGAAAGACTGATTATCACCAGTGCGTCTGGACAGCATACAGTGGAACCTTTTAGCAGGAGAGAAGCTACTTTAGCTCTAGATGCAATTGAAAAGGCGATAGAAGCCGCCGAAAATTACAAAAATCTTCGAGAAAATAATTATAGTTTAAGAGTATCAGGTGAAACTTATGGTCCGTATGATTTAGATACCGTTCGGCATTTGCTTACTACACGCCAAATAAATCCTAATGGATGTCTATTTTGGAAGCCTGGAATGATAGAATGGACTCCAATAACAGAGATTCGACAACTAAGAGAATTAATTCCACCCTCCACATTAGAAAATATACAAAAACCAACAGAGACTATATCTAAAAAGACAGAAAAACAATATTCTTCTCAACAAGAAAAAGCTGTTGAATTTGAACCTGTTGATTTGAATAATGCTCCCCTAGAAGATTTACTTTTATTGCCAAATATGACAATAAACAAAGCCGAAAATCTAATCAGAGAACGTGAATTGCGTTTAGGATTTAGTAGTATTGAGGAAGTTGCCGAATTTTTACAATTACAACCTCATCTAGTAACAAAGTTAAAAGCAAAAGCTGTTATTCTTGCTTACCAATCTGAAAATATTTCAGACGCTCAAGATCAACGTCTAATTGATTTTTAATTAATAACTTAAGGAGAGTCAACTATGTCTAAAAAAATACAACTTCGGATTTTCCCTGATGGTCGCGTACAAGCAGAAGTTCAGGGTATTAAAGGCAAAGCTTGTACCGACTATATTGAAATTTTAGAAGAAGTTCTCAATGCTGAAGTATATGAGTCTTCCTATACTCCTGAATATTACGAGAATCAAGAAGTTTGGTTAAGTCAACAAATAGACGAAACCGTACAGGATAGAAGTTAAAAGGCTTCTAGTTTGTTCATCAATTGCTAACTCTATTAACATAATCTTGGCTTTTTCTATGGAATTACGAATCAATAAGTTTTTGCCTCATACGCGGGCTGAAGGACCCGGAGAACGTGCTTGTATTTGGGTTCAAGGTTGTCCAATTCGATGTCCTGGCTGTGCTGTTCCTTGGACGTGGGAAGATAACGGTGGCAAAATTGTTGAAACAGAACGTCTTTTCGAGCGCATTCTCAGCAGTCCAACTATAGAAGGAGTAACCTTTGTCGGTGGCGAACCTTTTGCCCAAGCTGCGGCTCTAGCTCATCTTGGTCAATTGTTACAAAAAGTAGGCTTGTCAGTTGTCACTTTTACTGGGTATCTTTATGAGAGTCTTAGCACCAGTTCTCGGCAAGATTGGCATAATTTACTTGCAGTAACCGATTTATTAATTGACGGTCCTTATCGTCAAGATTTAAATGACATAAATCGTCCTTGGGTTGGTTCTTCTAATCAACAATATCACTTTCTTTCACCGCGATACTTACACATGAAAAATACTTTAACCAACATTGCCAATCGTTTAGAAATTAGGATTTATCAAGATGGTCAGATATTTCTTAATGGGATGGCTAGTAGTGAACAGATAGAAAGTTTAATTAACAACTCTGGCTTTTACATATCATCGGCTACAATACCTAGTGATTGATAAATTTTATCGTTTTCTTTGTACTACAAACTTTACCAAGAGGTGAATTTATGCCTAACGAATTTATTCCCAGTGACGCTGAATTACAACATCTTATTAGTCAGTTTGAAGCAAAAGCTGCTGCACACCAAGCAGAAGCTAACAAATATAGTGAAATGGCAAAGGGTGCTAGTGATCAAGAGCGTAAGGCTCTTATAGAAAAAGCTAAACAGGAATATCGAGATGCTCAGAATTGTAGAAGTCAAGCTAATGATTTGAGGAAACTTCTCAAACAACGACAAGACCAACAAAGACAAAAATTTTCTGAAGCTACAAAAGAAGTTATGAAAGCAAGAGAAGAAGTTAATCGTCAAAAAAATGATGGTACTAAAGAAAGACTTAAAAGCGAAAAAGATCATCAGGTGCAAAGTATTTTAAAAGACAAAAAAGAAAGAGAAGAAGCTGCCCGTCAAAAAACCCTTGAAGAACAAAGACAGAAACAAATGCAAGAAGTTGCTAGAAATGCTGCTAGTTTAAGTCAACAACCAATGACACAATTACCTAGCAATCAAAGAACTCAAGGATAGAGGAAAAAATCATGTCTCAAGATCCATTTAACTTAGTGTTTAAAATGTTTGAAATATCTATAGCAGTAGCAGGTAAAATACTGCTAATGTTTTTCAACATTGTTCGTCGCTATCCCTTTCATTTCTTAACAGGTTTGCTATTTGTTCTCGCTGCTAAATATCTTGTCCCTCAATTAACCGTTGATTATCTTGCTCTGATTTTTGGGGTTGGGTTTATAGCAGCAATGATCTTTCAAGTAAAAAGCTTTGCTCTTCCTTCTAAAAGTTCAGATAGAAAAAAAATTGGTGGTGGACAAGCTACAGCACGCTGGTCAAATGAAAAAGATCTGGAAGCCTTAAATCTATTTGATTCTCAAGGTCTTGTGCTAGGAAAAATTACGAAAAAGAAAGGAATGATCTCACGAAAAACACAATCAGATTCACTACTACTTAGATTTAATCAAGATTGGAGTGGCTTTGAAGGCAATTTAATAACTATTGCTCCCCCTGGTGCGGGTAAAGGTGTTGGAGTAGTTATTCCTAATCTTTTAACCTATCCCGGCTCAGTTATTGTTACAGATCCTAAAGGAGAAAATTATGCAGTAACAGCATTTGCACGCCAACGCATGGGACAAAATGTACTTTGTTTAGATCCTTTTGGAATTTGTGACAAAAAAGATCAGGCTCAATTGAATCCTTTAGATCTTTTAGATCCTGATGAAGATGACTTAATAGATGATGCTAGAACTTTAGCAGATTCTTTAATTTTAAGACCAAAAAGTGAGCAGGGTAACGATAAATATTTTAATGATGAAGCAGTTACTCTTTTAACTGGATTTATTCTCTATGTCGTTTGTGAATCCCCTGAAGAATCGAGACATCTAGGAGAGGTAAGAAAACTGCTCACTTCTCCTCCTAATGAATTAGCTTTTCACCTTAACATGATGGAAAGCTCTTCTTATGCTCATGGAATAATTGCCAGAACCGCATCTGGTTTCAAACAATTAGCAGAAAACACCGCTTCTAGTGTCCTTTCCACTGTTAAAAGTAATACCGGATTTCTTGACTCTCCCAGAGTTATCAAGTCTTTATCTCGGAGTAGTTTTGATATTAAAGACCTCAAAAGAACGGGTGATGTTTCTCTTTACTTAGTTTTACCTACTGATAAATTATCATCCTATTCTCGCTTACTCCGATTATGGATAAGTACGGCTATTCGAGCCATTTTAAGTGTTCAAGGTAAACCGAGACATCGAGTTTTATTCTTACTAGATGAAATGGCACAATTAGGTCGGATGGATTCTCTAAGAGATGCTGTTTCAATTGTCAGAGGTTATGGCGCAACTATTTGGACAATTTTACAAGATTTATCTCAAATAAAAGCACTTTATCCCAATGATGAATGGCAACCATTTATTTCTAGTAGCAAGGTGCAGCAGTATTTTGGGGTCGCCGACTTAGAGACGGCCAAATATGTCTCAGAAAAGCTAGGCAAAACAACAATTGAAGTGATATCGACTAGCGAGGGTCAAAATCAAAGTTATGGTCAAGTTGGTGGCAATAGCACAAGTTCTGGAACTACAAGAAACCAACAAGTTAGAGACCTTCTACATCCTGATGAAATCATGAGAATGAATCGCAATGAACAAATAATTTTTATTCAAGGTCACGATCCAATTATGGCAAAAAAGATAGAATATTTCAGAGAACCTTACTTTCAAGAAATGTCCTGTGACAATCCTCAACACGAATCAGTTTAGTAAAAATGTTAAACTACTTAAAACTCCAAACTATTTTTTCAGAGAGAGCCTTTTTAGCAATTGTCGCCGAAACCTATGAAAGCTCTAAAACAGAAACAGGTGGAATTTTCTTGGGAATAAAAACAGTTAATATATGGTACATTCTCGAAACATTAGATCCGGGCATACATCCTATTTTTCAACCCGGTTATTTTGAATATGATACTGAGTATATTAATCATTTATCTAAGAAAATAGGAAGATATTATCAGGAACCTATAGAACTTCTTGGACTTTGGCATAGACATCCTAGTAGTTTTGATTGTTTTTCACAAACTGATGATATAACAAATAAAAAATATGCTTCTCAAAATTCTGATGGAGCTATTTCTGCCCTAGTTAATCTTGACCCTGATTTCCGATTAACGATGTACCATGTTTTAATTGAACCCGATTCTTTATCACGCCCTCAATATACTAAAATTCCTATAGAAGTAGGCGACCACCTCATCCCAGAAAAATTTTTAACCCTCAAATCCTTCCCAGATTCCTTAGAAAATATTAATCAACATTGAAAATATAGCTATAATGAGAAAAATTATCTTCATAGATTATGCCAAGACTAAATACAAGTGATACAGTTAAAGAACAACTTTCTCTTTTGTTAAGAAGATTATTAACGTATGTAAACGGTGAATTAGTAGATCAAGCTTATTGGTCAGATAAAATAATCTATAACTGGTTGAAATATGATAAACCTCACCCAAAACTAATTGTCAAAACAGAATTAAAGGTTTTGGTAGATTTTTGCAACGCTGGTACTAAAAAAACATCAGTTATTTCCCTCACTACAATTCAGATGAGAAATGTTCTTGATGTTTTAAAAGATTGGGGAATTCTTACAGATAATCGCACGAATCCTCAAGGATCACGACAAAGGCACTTCACCCTCAACCTTTGGAGTTCATTTACAGAAGAAAATTTGTGGAAATTTGAGGAAGAATGGGATAAGCGCAAATCTCCCGGTCTTGAAAACTCATCAGTTAAAACAGAAATAAATTATGATAATTTCGGATTAATTCCTGATATTTCTCAGATTTATGGTAGAGAAAAAGAACTAGAATTATTAAAACAAAAGTTTTTTCAAAATAGTCCCCCGTGTAAAATTATCGGAATTTTCGGAATAGCAGGAATCGGAAAAACATCTCTTGTCTGTAAACTGATTGAGCAAATTCAAGAGGAATTTCCCCGTGTTATCTATTGGTCTTTTTTGAATCCTCCTTTACCCCTAGAATTTCTTGAAAATATAAGTAATATTATTTCACAGAATATTAGTTTTAAGACAGAAGATAAATTTAAAATAAAACTGATAAAATTTATCAAGATACTAGCCAAATCTCGTTGTTTATTGTTTTTAGATAATATTGATGCGATTATTGAGCATGAAAACTATCGAGAATATAGTGAAATTTTACAAGCAATTGGTCAGTCAAAGCACAATAGCTGTTTAATTATAACCAGTCGAAAAATTCCTCAAGAACTTGAATCGTTAGTGGGAAATAAAACTTCAACTTATTTCCGAGAGTTACAAGGACTTGACTATCAAACTGGACGACAAATTTTGGGAGATATTGACACCTTTCATGGTTCAGAGGATGAATGGCAATTTTTAATTCAACAAGTCTGTCACGGCAATCCTTTATTCATCAAATCTATCGCTCATCATATTCAACGAGTTCATCATAATAATCTCTCGTATTTTCTTTTAAAAGGGAATCTTCTGATAGAAAAAGTCGAGTCTATTTTAAATTCTTACTTTCAGCAACTATCTAATTTAGAAAAAGCGATTATTTTTGAGTTAGCGATTAATCGAAATCCAGTTTCTTTGTCGGAACTAGAACATAATATTATCATTGAACCTGACGGTAAAAGTATCCAAGAAGGGATCAGATCATTATCTAGCAAAATTCTGTTAGATAAAAAAGATGACTACTTTACCATACATCCTCTACTGATTGAATATTTCACTCAAAAAATTATTACCATAGCAACCGAAGAAATCAAAACTCAAAAATTCCAATTATTAAGAAGTAACTCCTTGACTAAAACCACTGTTCCTGATTATCTAAGAAAGATTCAAATTAATGTTATTTTACACCCAATAATCAAGAACTTAATCCATAATTTTCAAGAAAATAATCTAGAAAGCAAACTAATTGATTGTTTAAAGACATTAAAACATCAACCTTCTGGACAAATTGGCGGCATTGCTGGCAATATTATCAACTTACTTAATATACTGAAAAATGGTCACTTAATCGGCTACGATTTTTCTCATATCTCTATTCGACAAGTCGATTTCTCAAACATTAGACTCAACCAAGTAGATTTTTCCTATTCACAGTTTTTTGACTGTATTTTCCCTCAAACTTGCGGTAGTATTTTATCAATTTCTTGCAGTCAGTTTAATCGCTCTTTTCCAAGAGAAGAGCTTTTAGCAACTGGTGACAGTCATGGGATGATTTACCTCTGGAAAGTCAAACAAGACGGAAAATTAGAATTAAGCAAAAGTTTTCCTGCTCACGGAAGTTGGGTGTGGTCAGTAGCCTTAAATTCCGAGGGACAGTTACTAGCAAGTGGGGGACAAGACGGAATTATTAAAATTTGGTCTATTACAACAGATATATCTATAAATTGTCATTCTTTGCCCCACCCTTCTCAAAAACATCATGCTCCTATTAGAGCAGTTACTTTTAGTGCTGATAGTAAGTTTTTAGCCACAGGAAGTGAGGACAAAACTATTAAAATATGGTCAGTTGAAACAGGAGAATGTCTCCACACCCTTGAAGGACATCAAGAACGAGTAGGTGGTGTTACCTTTAGTCCAAATGGTCAACTTTTAGCCAGTGGGAGCGCTGATAAAACTATCAAAATATGGTCAGTTGACACGGGAGAATGTCTCCATACTCTTACAGGACACCAAGATTGGGTTTGGCAAGTTGCCTTTAGTTCCGATGGTCAACTTCTAGCCAGTGGAAGTGGGGATAAAACCATTAAAATATGGTCTATTATAGAAGGAGAATATCAAAATATTGATACTTTAACGGGACACGAAAGCTGGATTTGGTCAATTGCTTTTAGTCCGGACGGTCAATATATAGCCAGTGGGAGTGAAGATTTTACACTGCGGTTATGGTCAGTAAAAACCAGAGAATGTCTTCAATGTTTTAGGGGATATGGCAATCGATTATCATCAATTACTTTCAGCACCGATAGTCAATATATTTTGAGTGGTTCTATAGATCGTTCGATCCGATTATGGTCTATCAAAAACCATAAATGTCTTCAACAGATTAATGGTCATACTGACTGGATCTGTTCAGTAGCTTTTAGTCCCGATGGAAAAACATTGATAAGTGGAAGTGGAGATCAAACGATTAGATTATGGTCAGGGGAAAGTGGCGAAGTAATTAAAATTTTACAAGAAAAAGATTATTGGGTTTTATTGCATCAAGTCGCAGTTAGTGCGAATGGTCAACTGATTGCTAGTACCAGTCACGATAACACCATCAAACTTTGGGATATTAGGCTCTTCGTTACTTGTTATGGTTCGATAGGGGGGCATAAATCGACTAAATCCTTATCTGGCAAGAGACTTAATTGATTAGTTCGCTCTAGATAAAAAACAATTGACAAAAATCGCTAAATGCCTTTCTATATAAGGGTTCCATCCCTTATAATCCCCGTC
>NZ_JADBUE010000341.1:0-34637 GCF_020245805.1 Microcystis sp. M179S2
GCTTACTCTGTACTTTCAACAAAAATCGAGGGGCTTTGATTAAATCTCCCCGTGAAGTAGCGACAAAACTTTCAATCCCCGCGTCGATTCCTAAACAGGTCTTCCCAACTG
The DNA here is from genome assembly GCF_020245805.1 of Microcystis sp. M179S2. Lineage (NCBI taxonomy): Bacteria > Bacillati > Cyanobacteriota > Cyanophyceae > Chroococcales > Microcystaceae > Microcystis > Microcystis sp. M179S2. The sequence goes on from NZ_JADBUE010000341.1 coordinate 112, forward strand.
TCATATCGGGAACTAATTCCGGAGATTGGAAAGAAACCGAAACGTAAAATCCCGACGCTTTGCGGATAATTCGAGCTTGTTTAGGCTCAAACCCAGACGGGTACTCCCTAGATTTCCTAATCCGAATTTTTCCCAATTGTGGAAAATTCAAACATCCATCCCCTAGAAAGTTTTTTGACAGCGCAGGAAAAACAAAACTCCGCATCTTTTTCTTAAATCTAGGAAAGCCAAAGCCTTTCGATTTTATCTGGTCAAAAGCTTTATCTAAAGTTTTTAAGACTTGCTGTAAGACTTGAGCGTTAACCGTCTTTAATATCGGATAGATTTTTTTAGCTTCCGTTAGATTTTTGGCTTGAACGAAGTAATTTGGATAGGGTTCATCCGCAGGAATTATGTACTCGGAAACTAACGAACAGCGATCCGCAAGACAATTTCGAGAGTTCAACCAATCTTTCCGTTCCGAGAGCGCGTAATTGTAAACGCTTTTACAAACATCAAGAATGTGGACGATCTCTTGTTCCTGTTGCCTGTTTACCTTTAGTTTGTACTGGTAGGTAAGCGTTATCACTGTCGTTCGTTTTGTGATGTACAATCAGATTATAACATTTACCGCCTAATATGTTAACTGATTACCATCATGAATTTCGCTCTGTTTACAAACTTACTGCTCATGTGGTATTTGTCATCAAATATCGGCGGAAAGCTATTAACAATGAAATCTTAGCCCGACTTAAAGAAATCTTTGCGTCAACGCTCACAAAATGGGAAAGCGCGTTGCTTGATTTCAATGGTGAATCGGATCACGTTCACCTAATTATCGATTACAAGCCTGACATCGCTTTATCCAAACTAATCGCTAATCTTAAAACAGTTAGTAGTCGCTTAATTAGAAAGGAATTTCCGGATTTGGCGGCAAAGTATTTCGACAATAAACCTTATTTTTGGACGGGAGGTTATTTCGTGGCTAGTTGTGGCGGCGTTACTGTCGAACAACTAAAAAAATACGTCGAGAACCAAAAAAACTCCCCGAAAGTGGAAACGCTACCGCGTTAGTTTCATTCCGGTGGCGATTCATCTCCCGTTAACCGCTACGCGGTTTAACGGGAGTCCTCTCGCGACCTTGAGATAGAGCTTCTAGGATAAAAAACCATTGAAAAGACGTGATCAACGGTTTTTTTGAGCTTAAAGCTTATCCCTATATGGGTTTAAAGCTATTTTTGTTCTAGGTTTTGTTGAGGTTCCACTAAGAGGGATGTCTAATTATATCAATTCTCCAAAATCCGGCTACAAGAGTTCGATCCCCCTGCCTTCGTCTCCCTTAAAATGGGAAAAAGGGGAAATGAGAACTTAAATTCGATAATTCGATCTGTAGTTTTGATGGGTGAGAATTGGTATTAATTAACTTTTACCCAAATACTGCGGAAATATTTTTCGGGACTATTTTTATCGATAATATCTTTACAGGGAGTATTACCAACTCGCTCGATTGTACCATCATCGCTTAAAATCTGAAAGCGATCTGGGAAATGGGGATAAAACAACAAAGCTTCTGGACGAAAACCTTCAGGGAATTGCAGTGATTCTATCTTTTCTGGTGCATCTTCTTTTTTTCCTGACCAAGTATAGAAAACGAATTGATCGCCTCCATGAAATTCTCCAGCAATAATTAAATATACTTCTAAAGCTGGCCAAAATTCAATGCTACGAATTCCTAATCCTCCCAAATCTAGCAGGATAGGATCACCAAATTCAGCTTTAGCCGTGGTTGAATTAGTAACTAAACTCTTGGGATTTTTTAGGGGTAATAAAAGAGCTTTACCGTTGGGGACAGGATTACGAAAACCGATTAAGATATTTCCGTCTGGAGTTGCCGTTAAACCTTCAATATTTAATCCTCCTTCAGCTTTGGAAGCTTTGGTTTCTGCTGTTTTGAAATCAAATATTTCAGCCAATTGAGAGTCTTCGATAATATCGCGCAATACTAACTGAGTATAAGACTCACCCACTTGAACTATACTAGAGCCGTCATCGGTAATTTTACTGGCAAAAAATTGATGACGAGGGAGTTTTCGTTCAGCATTTTTATTGCGGCCATGGGAAGTAATCCAATAGATTATGTCATTTAGTACAGTTACCCCCTCCAAGTCGATTTCTTTATTTTTAAGATTGTTCTTCACCCAACTATTAATGTCAATTGTTTTCAGGGCTTTTCCCGACTCTTGAGAGGAATAAATCCAGAGAAAATTACCTAATTTTGGATCCGCCTCATCATTACCAACAACAAATTTATTTTCTCCTAAAGCAGTGGCTGCAGAAGCATCACAAATTCCTTGATGTTTGATTTTTTGGATAATAGAAAAGTTGAGAGGTTTCATGATTGTATTCTCCTTATTAACTGGAAAAGTGAGGATTGAGAAAATTATAGGTAATAAAAGACAAAAAGACAAGACATTACTAGAAATAATCTGAGAAAGGACTGGTTTAAATAACTAATTTCTCCTAATTTCAAAAGTTTGTCGAGTGTCATAATTTATGTTAGTCCCTCCAAGACCCGATGATTCCTCCCATTGACCTAACGTCAAGGCAAAAGGTTTTGGGATCAAAGATCGGTTAGTTAGGGAAATAATTGGGGAACACTTTAACTCATTCAATAATAACTATAGATAAGCAAAAAATACTTAAATGTAACAAAAAAATACATAAGTGGGGAGGTGTAATTAAATATCAGACTTATCGAGGTTGAATTGAGCCACGAACCCCACAACCGGCATAGGTGATCAACTAAAGATGAAGTGTAATACTAAATCCGGTTATTAAAGAATGATTATTTATTCCTCCTTTTGCCTATTGCAAGAGTGCATGAGTGCCTGTCCTGATATGTAGCCTATGCTCAACGGATTTAGTGTAACCTAATTTGGTATCGACGACCGACTCCCCAAAACCAAAAATTCGTACCTCACCATTAAGATAACTGCTATAAAAACGCGGATATCACTGCCAATAGAGTTCGGTTTTACCGTTATGGGATGAGCATTAACGGGGGTAATATTCTAGGTAAGGAATTTGTATCTAGTCAGTGATGAAGACGATGTTAAAGGGGTCTTTACCGAAATTAAGCGATATTTTCCCGCCGACTGACCATCAGGACCGGGAAACTTTCACCCCCAATGCTTTTTATCCTAATTTATCGGAATGGCTCAAGCGAGCGCAACTGAAAGCGGAAAGTGAATGGTTCGCAGCGATCGCCGCTTTAGAAAATATCTTATTACAAAACCAAAATAATGCTGCCGCCGGTCGGGGTTTAATTCTCTCCGGTCCGACGGCTTTAGTCAGAGAAAGTAAGGCTTTAACGGGTTTTGAATTTGGTGTTTTTACCGTTAAAGCTTTAAAACATTTACAATGGCCGGGTTTGCAATTGCCTTCTCAGGAAAAATCCGCCGCCGATGTTTCCCCGACGGAGATTCATGAATTGCCTCTCTTGCCAACGGATCCGATTGCTAATGAAAGATTTTGTCTGGTTTTTAGCGAAAGTTTCGCTCTTTTGCTGGTTTTAGGCGAGGATCAGTGGGGTTTGTCCTCTTTTCAATTTTCCTTTGATCCCGTCCTCACTCAGCAAGCCTGGCAGCAGTTGCGGCAACGATTAGTTAATCTGCGTTATCCGCAAATCGGGACTTTAGAGGCAATTATCGAGGCTAATGGCAGTCCCTCGCCGGATTACCGTCTAGTTAGCCAATTTAGTCGCCAATTACTGCAAAATTTACCCAACCAGCCTAATTTAGACCTGAAAAAAACGAAATCGCCTATCAATGCCGAAATCACTCCGCCAAAGGAAGATAATTCTAATTTAGAATCGGGTTGTGATTTGGAGTTATTGCGAGCTTTAACCCACGAAATTCGCACCCCTTTAACCACCATTCGCACCATTACCCGATTATTATTAAAACGGGCAAAAGTAACGGAAGATGTGCAGAAATATCTAGAAACAATCGATTTAGAATGTAGTGAACAAATTCAGCGCATGGAATTAATTTTCCGAGCCGCAGAATTGGGTATTAATCCTCTGGGGGATAAACCGATTCAATTAATTCCAATTGCTCTAGAAAAAGTCTTTCAAGATAGTATTCCCCGGTGGCAAAAACAAGCTAAACGGCGCAATGTCAATTTAGAAGTTAATGTACCGAAAAAATTGCCTTCGGTAATTAGTGACCCGAATTTATTGGATCAAATGTTAAATGGAGTCGTGGAAAAATGTACTCGCAGTATGGCTAGTGGTGGCCTGTTGCAAGTACATATATCAACGGCAGGAAATCAATTAAAAATGCAGTTCCAAACTCAGGTAAAATCGCCTAATCTTACTCTCAAAGCTTTAGGAAAAGTCTTAATGTTTCAACCAGAAACGGGTAGTTTAAGCCTGAATATGAAGGTGACTAAAAACCTTTTTCAAGTCTTGGGAGGTAAATTGATTGTGCGTGAAAAACCCGAAGAAGGTGAGATTTTAACCATTTTCTTGCCCCTCGGACGCATTAAATAAGTTGAGATTATTCTGAATTTTTCATCTTGAAAAATAGGCAAAATTGCCAAGAGGATGCTATACTAGGGCAACAAACATTATTGATAGTTGCCATGGAAAAAACTGTTTTAATTTTAGGTGGCACTGGTCGCATTGGTCAAAGTGTCGCCCTAGATATTATTAATCATACTGCAGCTAAAATTATTATCACAGGACGCAAGGAAAAAGCCATTAAATTACTGCCAAGAATGCAGTTTTTGGCTTTGGATTTAGAAGAAATAGACAAGCTTAGACAGGCAATTAAAAATAGTGATTTAGTCGTTCATTGTGCCGGTCCCTTTCATTATCGCGATGGCAGGGTAGTAAAAATTTGCATCGAAGAAAAAGTCAATTATATTGATGTTAGTGATCATCGTTCTTTTTATCAAAAGTTAATCCCCTATCGAGAATTAGCGATAAAAGCGGGAATAACTGCCGTGGTTAATACGGGAATTTTCCCCGGTATTTCTAATAGTATAGTGCGAGAGGGAGTCGAACAGTTAGATAGGGTAGAAACGATCCGTTTAAATTATGCCGTAGCCGGTTCCGGAGGTGCGGGATTAACTGTGATGCGGACTACTTTTCTCGGCTTAAAAAAGCCTTTTTTAGCTTGGATTGAGGGACAATGGCAAGAGATTGAACCCTATACTGCTAGAGAAGTAATTGACTTTCCCGCTCCTTTGGGTAAAACTGGTGTTTATTGGTTTGATATGCCAGAAACCTATACTTTTGCTGAATCTTTTCAAGTGCAAAATGTGATCACAAAATTTGGTTCTATTCCCGATTTTTATAATCATTTAACTTGGATTACTGCCCATATTTTCCCCGATGCTTGGGTAGAAAGTTCTCGGGGAATCGAGTTTTTTTCCCAAGTTAGTTATCGCATGACAGAAGTAACCGATAAATTTTCGGGAATTGGGGTAGCAATGTTGGCAAAAGTGGCCGGATGGCAAGGGCAGCAAAAAGCAGTTTATCAAGCGACTATGGTTCACGAAAACACTGCCCAAGCAGCGGGTTGGGGAACTGGCAGCGTGGCAGAATTAATCTTAGCGGCAAAACTCGAAAAAGCCGGGATTTATCCGGTGGAACAGGTGTTATCCACAGAACTATTCCATGCTACGATGAAAAAAAGAGGTATTAAACTCGATCGCTCCTGTGCAATTGTGGCTTAGAAGATGAAAAAAATCTGGCGTTACTTAGGGCTGTTTTGTTTAGTTTTGTTACTGACTTTATCCCCTATCTTCATGATAGCGGCCCAGAATAATCCTGCTAAACAAGGACAGGAAACACCCCTGGAAACTTTGGGAGAAGTTTTTCCCGTCATGCTTGATAATCAAGAACTTTTTACGATTCGGCAAGGAATAGGTTCTTTTTCAGCGCAAGAAAGAGCGAAATCGATTACAGCCAGAATTGAAAAAATTGCCGATGACGATGCTCTTTCTCCTGAAGATTTAACCATAAAAATCGATCCTGAAGACAAAAACCCTTCGATTATTTTGGGAGATACGGTTATTGCTACTATTACTTCTAAAGATGCCAAATTACACGCGGTCAGTCAAGAAGTATTGGCCGAACGAGCTTTAGCAAAGATGAAAGCAGCCATTGTCCGTTATCGTCAAGAACGTCAACCAGATAACCTCTTAAAAGATGCAGTTTTGACGGTAAGTGCTACCTTGGCCACGGTCTTAATTTTCTGGGTAATAATTTTTATATCTTCGCGGGTTTTTCCCCAGATTCAGAGATTAATCACCTCCCTAGTTCCTGGGGTCGTATTCCAAAATTTTGAGATTATTAGTTCCCAGACAATAGGAATTTTTTCCCTAAGAGTTTTGCAATTTATCCGCACTCTGATTATTTCAACTATTCTCTATTTTTATTTAACTTTTGTCCTTCGTCTTTTTCCCTGGACTAGAAAATTTGGTGATGGTTTTCTGCAATACTTTTTTAGTGCTTTGGAAGTTATTTCCCAAGAGATAGCAAAATATTTACCCAATATTTTTATTATACTGCTAATTGTTTTTATAACTCACTATCTGTTGAGAGCAATTAAACCATTTTTCACTGGATTGGAAAGAGAAAATTTAGTAATCCATGGTTTCTATCCCGATTGGGCAAAACCAACCTATAATTTACTGTCACTGCTGATAATTGCCTTAGCTATAGTCATCGCTTTTCCCTATCTACCCGGATTTAATTCTCCTGCTTTTCAGGGGGTGTCGGTATTTTTAGGGGTGCTATTTTCCTTGGGTTCCACCTCTGCTATCGCTAACGTGGTAGGAGGAATTATCCTCATCTATACCCGCTCTTTTCAACTAGGAGATAAAATTTCTATTGGTGATGTTATTGGAGATGTGATTGAAAAAGGATTATTAGTCACCCGTATTCGCACACCAGCTAATAGAATTATCACGATTCCTAATTCATCGCTGTTAAACACCAATGTGATTAACTTTAGTGTCTCTCAAAGGGAATTCAAAGAGCCTTTAATTTTGCAAACCACAGTCACTCTCGGTTATGATTTACCTTGGCGTAAAGTCCACGCAACCCTGAAAGAAGCAGCCCTAGCAACTAAATTTATTGTCTCAGAACCTGCTCCTTTTGTCTTGCAAACCAGTCTCGATGATTTTTATGTCAGCTATCAGCTAAATGCCTACACCGATCATCCTAGCAAAATGGTGTATATTTATTCTGAATTGCATCAAAATATTCAGGATAAATGTAACGAAGTCGGTATCGAAATTATGTCTCCTCACTACAAGGCTCTCCGGGATGGCAATCACAGCACTATTCCTGAAAATTATCTGCCGGAAGATTATCAAAGTCCTGCTTTTGGTATTCAGTCAAATCCTCAGAAGTAATAATTTTCCTAATAGCTTTGATTGCGTTTGTCAAGCCCTTTTGAGTTATTGTTGATAATTCTTCACCAAATTCACAATTAATAGCAGGAATAAATATTCCCAAGGCCCTGGGATTTTGTTGATAAATTGCTTGAGTTAATGCTAATAAAGAAGCGGGACTTTCTGCATGACCGAAATTATTCCATTCGGTAACTGCCGCTAATTTTTCTATCCGGATATCGGTTTGACTAGATAAGACCGCATCAACAAAAATAACTAGGGAAGCATCAGCTATATCGGCTGCTAATTCCGGAGTCAATTGATGGGTAGCGATGACTTGCACATTAGTCCAATTCTCCCCGGCAATAATTTCGGCTATTCTCACTCCCACTCCGTCATCATTTCTTAAAGTATTACCGTAGCCGATGAGCAGTATTTTAAAATTATTCATGGTTATAGCAGTTATCTTAATGATGAGGTACAAAGTGGAATTAAATATAAGATGAACGTAGGTTGGGTTGAAGCATGAAACCCAACGCCCGCTCATGTTACGCTACCGCTAACCCATCCTACAAATAATTGTGCCTCCCTACTTATAAAAATCTTCGAGATGTTGTTTTAGTTGACGAATTGCCATACTACTATTGCGATTGTCGGCAATTTCTCCACAGAAAGAAACTAAATTTTGTAGGTTAAAGTTAGGAAAATATTGACTTTGATGGCGAGGGATATACTCTTGATTCTCTAGCCAATAAATATAGAGAGTTTTCTGACGATACAACCAAATTTCAGGCACTTGATAAGGCAGATAGTCATCCACATTCGAGTAACTGGTGACATCAATTTCTAATACTAAATCGGGGGGAGGATCATTTACCCAGTCAATTCTGGCTTTCCCTGCTATAGCCGGCCAATGGTCAATATAAAAACTATAATCTGGTTCAATACCACTTGTTTCTGGTAATTCCATGGTTACGGGAGTAAAAGCCTCGTACTCACGCCCCAGATAATCCAATAAGGTGATGATAATATTAGCAATTAAATGGGCATCACGTCCATGCTTAGGAAGTGGAGACATAAGCAAGACTTCTCCATTGTGATATTTGATTTTAGGCTGAGAATTGTCGCCCCTTTGCCGAGACAAAGTTTGATAATCTAGCCAAGTGGCAGGTAATCTCACTAAGGATCCCGCTGGTAGCTCGATTTTATCTAGTGAAACTAAGGCAAACATGGCGCAAGGTTCCAGGTAAATGATCAGAAACGCTGTAAAATAAGTATAGGATATTTTCGATACTCTCGATGCACAGCTTAACCTAATCGATAAATTAACTGAGTCTGGTAAGAAAACTTAAGCCTTGATAGTAGTTTCTTGATGAGCCAAAAATTATGCTATCGACTAAGACAGTTTCCCCCCATATTATTCCCCCTCTCGAAAATGGCGATAGATTAACCCGTCCCGAATTCGAGCGCCGTTATCAAGCAATGACACGGCTAAAAAAAGCTGAATTAATCGCAGGAGTTGTTTATATGGCAGCCGCGGTGAGAGCCAAAAACCACGGTAAACCCCACGCTAATATTATCGGTTGGTTAACTGCCTACGAAGTGGCGACACCGGGAGTAGAAACACTGGATAATACTACTGTGCGACTTGATGGGGATAATCAACCACAACCAGATGCTTTATTAAGAATAGAAACCGGTGGACAATCAAGCATTAGTGAAGATGATTATGTAGAAGGCGCGCCGGAATTAATCGTGGAAATTGCCGCTTCTACTGCTTCCTACGATTTACATGAAAAACTCAAAGTTTATCGTCGCCAGGGAGTACAAGAGTATATTATCTGGCGAGTTTATGATGTTCAATTGGATTGGTTTCGCTTAACTGATGGGGAATATTTGCCCCTAGAATCTCATCAAAATAACATCTTTTGTTCTCAAGTCTTCCCCGGATTATGGCTGGATAAAAATGCTTTATTATCGGGTAATTTATCCGAAGTTTTGGAGGTGTTAAAGCAAGGAATAGCTAGTCAAGAACACCAAAATTTTTGTCAAACTTTGGCTAATAAATAACCCGGATAAACTTGATTTTTTTCTTAGTTGCCTAGGGATGGCTCAGAAAGATTAGCTGATTTTTCTTGCCAATCTTGACCGATTTTAATCGTCACATCAGAAGCGAGATTCCCCGTACTTTCCACCAAAACTTCCCCGACACCAAGGCTATTATGCAGGGCAGCAGCCAGGGAATTATCCCCTTTTTGAGCAATAATTTTGGTAGTTTCTAGAATTGGCGATGAAGACTTAGAGACAAAAACATTTTCATAACCCAATGAGCGCAGATAGCTGACTAGAGTTTGCACCGCTTCTGGATTATCGGTGCTGTCTTCCACAGCTATGCGAGTCGGTTGCGTCGTTTCCTCAATGTCAGCTATAAAAGAGCCGTGGTTAAAATGTTGAGCCACTAGCTCTTGAATTTTACTTTGATTGGGCAACCAATAACTGATCCCCTGCCGACCATCACCATTAAAGTCTCCGGGTAGCAGTAGCATTTGCACATCAGCGCGCTGAGTTTTGGAGGCAAAGCCGGCTAGGGCGAGTAACTCCTCTAAACTGAGATTAGTATCGATATGAGTGCGGATAACCTCGATAATATCGGGAATTTTCAATAAAGTTGCTGGTTTTAGGGTTTGTTCTACTAAAGACCGCATTAATTGCTGTTGTCGTTGGATACGACCGATATCGCCGTTAGCATCGTAACGAAAACGGGCAAACTGGAGGAATTTCTCGCCGTTGAGGTGTTGTTCCCCTTTTTTCAGGTCAATGTAGAGGTGTTGACTAAAATCTTTGTACTTCATGTCTTTGGGAACATATACCGTCACCCCCCCCAAAGCATCAATTAATTTTTCCACACCCTGCACATTAATGCGAATATAGCGATCAATAGCCACTCCGTCCAAAAGATGACTAACCGTTTCCGCCGTTAAAGCAGGTCCACCGAGGGCGTTAGCTTCATTGATTTTTTTCTCCCCGTAACCCTCGATATCGGTGCGGGTATCCCGGGGGATGGAAAGCATGGTTAACTTCTGTCTTTGGGGGTCAAAACGCAGTAACAGCATGGTATCGGTTAAACCATCCAAGGAATTAACCGGGGCATGATAACCCAAATCTGGGGTTTGTGCCTCCTTGACATCGGATGTCAACACTTTCGCGCCAACTACCAGAATATTAACGGGACGGTTGAGGGCGGGAAGTTGCAGATTTTGATAGGATATCGCCTGCTGATTGTTAAAAGCGGCGGCTTCTTGGGGACTAAGAGCAGCTTGTCGCAAAGGTGTGGAGGAGAGAGACACAGCCAACATAGCCCCCGCCGTAGCGGAAACTAGGGCGCAGCCAGTTAAGCCTAGGGCTGTCAGGAACCATTTACCCGACAATCGCCGCTTTTTCACAGGTTTAGCTGCTAATTTGCTTGATTTTCCGCTTTTAAGCCTTGATTTCGTCTTATTAACCACAAATTGCCTCACACAGTCACTAATTATCTCCCTAAAACCATATTTTAAAGGGATGAACTATTTTTTTTCTCAGATACCCGGAAAAGATTATTAAACTAATCGGGTTTTCTAGAGAGTTAGCAGATAATATAGCAGAATTTTTCCTTATAGTTCTTCTGCATGGCAATTTTGTCGAAATATCTAGGGTTTGTTTCGTGGGAGTGGGAAGTGGGGAAGTGGGGGAAGTGGGGGAGCGGGAAGTGGGAAGTGGGAAGTGGGGAAGTGGGGAAGTGGGGAAATTGAACTAAAACCCCAAAACCCCAAAACCCCAAAACCCCAACCCCCAACACCTAAAACCTGTCTCGGAGTCTGGGAGTCTCCTATCTCCTCATTGGCTGATTTTTTTGTGCAGAAATAACTTTTGTGGTCGATTAAATAACCAATTGATCAACCAACCGTCGGTTTTTTGCAGACGATAACCGCTACTTAAGTACAGTGACTGGGCCGCTAGATTATTATCAAGAACATGGAGGGAAAGTTCCTCAAAACCCCATTCTCTAGCGATCTGTTCACACTTGAGCAGCAATCTCCGGGCCAGACCGGCACGCCGGCGATCGGGACTAACGGCTAAATTAGAGATATAAGGAATGGGAACAGCTAAAAAAGAACTGGATTTTAAGCCGATTTCCGCCGTAGCAACAATAATTTCCTGAGGACCCGTGGCGGTGACGCTGGTGTGACTGACTACCAGACAGTGATAGTAAGGGGTATCGGCGCGCAATCGTCCCCGTAAGTCCTCGTAAATGCCTAATTTAAAGATAGGACGCAGAAAAGACCAATAATTGGCCGTGGGGAAAAAACTATCGGTGAGAATTTCCGCCAAGCTTTTGAGATCTTGGCTTTGGGCCAAACGCACCTCGACGGCAATGGCGGCATTGTCACCGGTCGCTTCCGAGTCGGAGGGATTAGACAATAGGTATGAGATAAAACAGGAGTCCACTTTAATCACAGGAGTCGGCAGGGAAGGTGGGGATGGCAGTCCTTATCTGGGAAAGGTAAATAGGGGTAGGAGCTAGTTGGGAGAATCAAGCATCTATCTTAAGGAGAAGACCGCAATTTTTCAAGACTACTGAATCAAAATCTCATCCATTCTACTGCCTATAGCCCCAGCTGGGGGAAAGACCGCTATTTTTCGGGAATTTTTTTTGATCTCCAGGCAATGGTTAAGATGGGATGATGCCGGTCAGAACTAATCTCTTTCTTTTTGGGTCAATTAACTATATTCTTTAATCTAATCTGTCCTCCTATCCCCTCCATGATCAAAGAAATTTCCGCTTATTTGCAAGTGTTCCGCAGTCAAAAAATGGCGGCTTTGTTATTCTTAGGTTTCGCTTCTGGATTGCCCTTTTTTCTCACCGGTCGCACCCTGCAAGCTTGGATGACCACCGAAGGAGTTGATCTGAAATCGATCGGTTTATTTAGTTTAGTCGCTCTCCCCTACTCTCTCAAATTTCTTTGGTCTCCCTTACTCGATCGCTATCTTCCCCCCGTGCTTGGTCGTCGTCGCGGTTGGATTTTAATCGCTCAAATTTGTTTAACTTTAGCGATTGGTTGCATGGCTTTTCAACAACCGCAACGATCTTTAGAATTATTGGCAATTAATGCTTTACTGATTGCTTTTTTTAGTGCCAGCCAAGATATTGCCTACGATGCCTATCGCACAGATATTTTAGAAAAATGGGAGATGGGGGCTGGGGTAGCGATCGGGGTTTTAGGTTATCGTTTGGCTTTAATTTTAACCGGTTCGATCGCTTTAATTTTAGCCGATCACTTTCCCTGGCCTCTCGTCTATCTTTTCCTAGCTGGATTGATGGCTTTAACGATTATTTGGTCTTTTTTCGCCCCAGCTACTCCCCCTAGAGATGATACTCCTCAAACTCTTTTAGAGGCAGTTTGGTTGCCTTTCCAAGAGTTTTTTCAACGCTATCGATTAGGTCAAGGAATCGGCATTCTCGCCTTTATTGTTCTCTATCGTTTAGGGGATGCTTTAGTTAATAATATGGTGACTCCTTTTCTCTTAAAAACTGGTTTCAGTCAAACCGATATCGGGGCGATACAAGGCGGCATGGGCATGATAGCAACTATGGTGGGAGTTTTATTAGGTGGTTCCCTGTTAAGTCGTTGGGGAATTAATCGATCGCTCTGGATATTTGGTGTCTTGCAAGCTGTTAGTAATTTAGCCTATTTTATTTTAGCAAATTTAGGGCAAAATTATCCTTTTATGGTCTTGGCTATTAATATTGAAAACTTCTGCGGTGGCTTAGTAACTGCCGCTTTTGTGGCTTTTTTAATGAGTCTTTGTAATGCTCGTTTTACCGCTACTCAGTTCGCCCTTTTATCGAGTTTAATGGCCTTTAGTCGCGATATTTTGGTGGCTCCCGCCGGAGTTTTAGCTGAGGCGATCGGTTGGCAGTGGTTCTTTTTAATCACGGTAATTGCCGCTTTACCCGGGTTAGCGTTATTGCCTTTATTCGCTCCTTGGCAAGAGCAGGATTCAGCTAATTTATGAGCTAGGAAGTGATGATTTATTCCTCCGATTTCACTCGCATAACTACTAAAGTCATATCGTCGCTACTGTCATTTACCAACCCAGTAAAAGCGGCAACTTTCCCAAATAAATATTCTAGAATCTGTTCGGGATCGGTGTATTTTTGACAGGCTTCTTTAACTGCCGATAGCCAATTTTTCTGCTCAAATCTTTCTCCTTTCGAGTTAACTGCATCGGTAAAGCCATCGGTATAATAGATCAGCGTATCTCCCGCTTCTAATTGCACTTGGGCATCGTCATAGATAGAATCGGCCTCTAAACCCACTAATGTCCCTTCCGTGTCGAGAGACTCTAACTCTCCCGTTTTGGCCCGCCACCAGAGGGTGGGATAATGGGCAGCATTACTGTAGCCAAGACGGCGCGTCAGGGGATCATACTCGGAATAAAATAATGTCACGAAACGATGAGAATTATCGAGATCGGCATACATAACCCGATTGAGATGACGCAAAATCTGGGCCGGGGAGTGACGATTTAACACTTCCGCTCGCAACATTCCCCGGGTCATGGTCATCAATAATCCTGCTGGGACACCTTTACCCATGACATCACCGATCACTATACTCCAAGGAGCGGTACTGGCTTCCATTTCCGCCTCCCTTGCCGGTTTAAATTGATCGTAATTGCAGGGGATAAAATCATAATAATCGCCACCAACGCGATTAGCCGTTTGGCAGTGGGCTGCCAATTCTACCCCCTGAATTTTCGGACATTGCCGGGGTAAAAGACGATTTTGGATTTCGGCAGCGATTTCTAACTCTCGATCCTGACGTTCCTTAGAACGTAATTCGATCGTTAATTCATTATTAGCTATAGCCACCGCCGTTTGATCGGCCACTAGCTGCAGCAGTTTACGACGGGTGGGTGTCCAACCATAATCGGGATCGCGACTGAAAACGTATAAACGCCCCCGCTCACTATTTTTTACCAAAACAGGCGTACTATAAACCTGCGTACCTTGTCCGAGAGTTTGCCGGATCTGATGGTCGAGACTATCGAGAAGCGATCGATGATTTTTATTCTCAAGTGCCGGTTCTTGGTTTAATTGTCGGATAATTGCCTCTAATTGTCGGCGTAGTTCCCCATTAATTTGATTATCTTGGCAATGGAGTTGATCAAGCGCCACTTGACCGTTATTTTTGCTCAAAATCAATGCCCCTCCCTCCGCGTCTGCCACTCGTGCGGCCATCAAGGGGGTAAGATCGAGGAATTGGTTTAAATTATTGAAACTCCGCAGGGCAAAACCGAGGGAACTTAAGAGATTTTGAACTTTGTTTTGTTCGCGATATAAACTGGCGACTAACTCTTTTAAGGCTAAAATTGGCTTGATATCGGTACTGTGATCGCCCATATTGACGGTGGGAGTGGTGAGGGTGTCGCTCGGTTCCGGCTCAGAAAGCATAAAATGATCTTTGTGGCGGTGACATGATTATAGCTAGATGGTCATTGGGTTATGACCTGTTTAAGTCTAACAGTATAGTGGATCTTTTCCTGACCGCCACAATTTAACCCTGATGTTTTACTATTTCTGTTTTGTCACACCGAAGGCTGAGGCTGATAGCTTGACCCTATAATAATTAGAAATATGTAACTCGATCAACTGACTTTATGACCTTGCCTCTCGATGTTCCCACGGCGATTAATCAACGTCGTTCCATTAAAAATTTTACCACCGATCCGATCGCCCCAGAACTGCTGAAAACCCTAGTAGAATTAACCGTTGCCGCACCTAGTAGTTTCAACATCCAAGATTGGCGAATTATTTTAGTACAAGATGAGGCACAAAAGGCCGCTTTAGCCGAGGCCGCTTGGGGACAAAAGCAAATTATCCAAGCGCCGGTTACTTTTGTTTTCGCTGCCGATGCTGCCGCAGGAGGAGGAGATCTAACTCCTATCTATGAACAGGCTCTCAGTACAGGTGCCTGGAACGAAGGCACGGTAAAATATTTTCAACAGGCAATCCCGGGATTTCACAGGGATTTGGGCGAAAAAACCCGGGAATACGCGATTAAAGATGCCATGATCGCCGCTACTCATCTGGTTTTGGCTGCCGAAAGTCTCGGTTTATCTAGTTGTTTTCTCAACGGTTGGATCGAGGACAAGGTAAAAGCTGTGATTGGTGCTGCCGATCATCCCCATCTGGCGATCGCTGTTGTCGTTCCCATCGGTTACGCGGCGGAACCTCGGCTTAATCCGGGGCGTTTACCCTTAGATTACAATGTTTTTGTGGATCGCTTGGGTAATCCCTATCAAATCTAAACTTTAGCGATGACTTTCTCTCCCTCAGCTTGGTTAACGCCCTTTTTTAACACTCCCCTTTGGCGCGCTGGGGGTGTGTCGATCACTCTTGGTTGGATTATTGGTACTCTTATACTGTTTATTCTTGTCACCTGTCTGACGATCGCTTTTAAAAGTTTAATAAAAAATCGTCTGCTGAAAAGTATCGGTTTTGATGAAGGTAATCGAGAAGCGATCGCAACTCTGGCTAGTTTTGCTTTTGGGGCTTTTGGTTATATTATCGCCCTACAATTGACTGGATTCAATCTCGCTTCGATCGCTGTTTTAGCCGGTGGTTTGGGGGTGGGTATCGGTTTCGGTTTGCAGGAGTTAACCAAAAATCTCACCAGTGGTTTAACTTTGTTGGTGGAACGCAAGTTAAAAGTGGGCGATTTTATCGAATTTGAGCAAACAAAGGGTTATATCCGGGAAATATCGATTCGTTCCACCACCATTCGCACTGTGGATGGTGCAGAGTTAATCGTTCCTAACACAATCTTAACTAGCAATCGCGTCCAGAATTGGCATTATCCCGACTCGCGTATTCGAGTCATTGTGCCGGTGGGAGTTGCCTACGGTACAGATCCTTTGATAGTGACGGAAATTCTGCTGCAATCAGCCTATATGTCGGGAGAAATTGCCTTTAATCCGCTTCCCAAGGTGATTTTTAACGGTTTTGGTGATAGTGCTTTAAATTTTGAGTTGTGGGTATGGGTGGAAAAAGTCGAACGGGCCGTTTTTATGAGAAGTTCCCTACACTTCATTATCGAGCATAATCTGCGTCATCGGGGCATAACGATTCCTTTTCCCCAGCGAGAGTTATGGTTGCATAATACCGACAGTTTTGAGGCAGTTAAGGAACAGGATCAGGAGATAGTTAAACCTGCAAAACCGCTATCGTTAAAAGAAATGTTATTGGAGGTGAGTTACTTTCAACATTTTAACGATCTGCAATTGCGTGTATTAATTGAAATGGGTTGTCGTAAACATCTCCAGGACGGGGATATTTTAATTAGACAGGGAGAAAGAACTAATTATTTCTGTATTGTTTTGCAGGGACAAATGGATGCTTTTTATGAAAACGATAAAATCAGTCGTAAAATTTTTACTTTTAATAAAGGTCAATATTTTGGGGAATTACCGTTAATATTAGAGGTTCCCTATCCCACCACTATGCAAGCAGTGGGGGAAACCTTGTTATTTTTGCTCGATCGTCAGGGGTTTCAGCATCTTATCACTACTTATCCGGCTCTAGCGGAGGAATTCACTCAGGCACTCACCCAACGTCAAGAGGAATTGCGCGAATGTCAGCAGAAATTGGGAGAAATGGGGCTTTTAGACTCGGAAGACCTGAAAAATCCCGTCTCTTGGCTGCGACAACGGTTAAAGAGCTTTTTTGCGACTTAAAAGGGAATGACAACAGATTTACAGCCTTTTTTCTCTAGCAGTTATCTTAATGATGAGGTACGAAGCTGAGAATAGGGAGTCGCTACCTGCGGACAACTGATCAGATATCCCTGTTGTTTTCAGGGATGAGAAGATGTGGACTTCCAAACCCCCTCATACTCCCAGTCAAACCAAAATTTAAGTTATACTTCATCTATTTTAGCTTTTAATAGCAGGCTAGGGAAAAATCCTAAAATCCGAAAGAATAACCGATTTTTAACTTTAATTGACTTTGATCATTGCCATTAGTGGCAATATATCCCTCGATACCCCAATCGATCACACCTTGGCGATTAATTTGCTGACGAATTCCCATACCAGTGCGAATTAAAACCCCACCATTACTATTATCGCTGGTAATTACGCCCAATTCTGCTAAAAAAGTGCGATCAAAACGTTTCGGATAACCAATTGGTCGCGAGTAACCGAGAATTGCTGCCGGTAAAAAAGATTGATCGCCGTCATCGGGATCGGTTTTTATGTTTAAATCGAGATTAAGATGCAAGCGATCGAATTGACCAACAGTTTTACTGGCAATTCCCCGCAGACGAAAATCTAATCCCCTAGCATTATTTCCCGTCGGTAATCCTAAATCGGTACGAATGGCAAAAGCGGGAATATTATCGTATTCACGATTGAAATTATAGAAAAAACCTACAGATAAATTTCCCACATCAAAATCCGTATCATCACTATTAACTCGACCTCCCACCTGCGGATCGATGCCGATAATAATATGACCATTGCGAATAATACCGTTGAGGTATTCAATATCAAACTCACCCCCAAGATTACTATTTTCAGGAAAGACTAGACTTCCTCCAAATTCTATCGATTGTTCCCCAAAACCAAGACTTTCAGCATCATCAAAAGAAAGGGGACGACCGGAATCAAGATTGTTATGATCGTTGGCAAAAACTGGATTAGTAAAACTGGCAACTAAACCCACAGCAATTAATAAAAATCTTCTCATTTTTTCAGTTCCTCTTGATCATTGCTGTCGTCAGGTTTTTTCTCCGTATTAGGAGGGTTTTCTGGAGAGTAATTTTCGTGGTTATGGTGTTGGTGATCTCCTCCCTCATCTACTTGAGAATCATCAGGTTTTTTCTCAGAATTATCATGATTATCGTGATTATGACCTTCGTGAGAAATATCTGTTGGCATTAATCCCATACCCGGAATTCCTGACTCAAAACGATGATCATGTAGTCCTTCACCACCATAATTTTTTCCCGCTGCCATTCCTTGATGATTAGCAGCCATTACTAACCAAATAGCGCGGGTAATTTGTTCGTCTTTTTGTTGGGGAGTTAGCCAATCTGATGCCAGAATATCATTAACCATATCGTGCAACATATGCAGGTTATCGAAGGTGTTAGATATTGCGGGAAAACGTCGGGCAAACTTGGGACTAAGTTCGGCAAACATCGGCATAAAAGCTCGATCGGTGCGATACAATTCCTGACTATGGTATTGTTTTCCTACCTGTTTATAAGCTTGTTTTTGTTCTTCTAGCGTCTTCTCATAGAGCAAGTCATACATTGTTCCTTGTAACCAATGGTAGCCCCAAAATAAGCCATTAACTTTCGGATATTTCTGGCGAAAGGCTTTAGAATAAGGCTGGGAATCCAGATAACCCATATTCATGGGTAATCCCGTAATCGCATAGGGAACTTTTGTCAAGTAAAATTGATATAATTTTTCAATTTCCGCCTCTTTTTCCTTGTTGGTTAATTTGCTGCTGGCTAAAACATCAACGGTTTGAGCATGGAAAATATGCGCCCACTCGAAAACCTGTTCTAAAACACCGTATTTTCTGCCAAAAGTTGGGGAAATATTACCCTCATCGGGCATAAATTTAGGCGGATTTTTTAAAACCCAATTAATTTTTTGGTATGTCTTAGTTTCTAAATCTTTCGCTTTTCCTGTTACGATATCTTCGTAGGCAAAGGCATGACCAACAGCGATCGCATTCAAGTCTAAAGCTAAATCTCTGACATTATAAATGGCATTGTTATAAACCCCTCTTTGGGGATAAATATGATTACGTTGCTTGTTATACATCCAAGCTGGTATATTATCAGGAATTGCTTGTAAAGTCTGAGTTTGAGGTGAATCAAGATGTAAATGTTGAGCAATGACAGGAGTAGAAATCATTGCTACAGTTACCAATAAAATTAACTTTTTCATGATAGTTAAACCTTGAGATTAGGGCAAATAAATTGATCGTCTTTTACTGGTGTATCCGTCCATCCTTGCAGGGTTTCGGTTAATTGTTGACGCAATAAAAGCAATTGTTCCACTTGTTGATCGATCTCAGCAATATGTTTAATTAATTTTTCTTGAATATCTCCACAGGGTAACTCACCATGGTCATGAATTACTAAACATTCGCGGATCTCTTGCAGACTTAAACCCAAAGATTGTAATCTTTTGACAAACAGCAAGCGATGGACAGTATCGGGAGTAAATAGGCGAAATTGTCCCTCTGTCCTCTCAGGGGACTGAATTAGTCCTAATTCCTCGTAATAACGAATCGTTTTAATTGAAACACCACTTTCTAGGGAAAGTTGACCGATTTTGAGCATTATTTTTGCTCCTTAATCCTATCGTTACCCTATTATAAAATCTCCCCCTGACTGGAGAATCAAGGGGGGGGAAAGAAATATTTTTTTAACTGACTTTACACTCAACTCCAAAACCGACCAAGAGAACTTTTTCCAAGGGTTCCCCCTCCTGGGGACGTTGATAGTTAATAATTTTGCGAATTCGCAGGTCTGGATTGATTAAAGTAATTGAATCCACGGAAACACTGCGAGTATAATTGGTGGTCATTAATAACTCTCTGGTAGTGGAATCAAAGCGAAAAGCGGAGATAATTGGTCTTGCTTCTTCGTAGGCGCGATCACGAAGATAATCCCCTTCTAAATAACCGTTATTTTCTGCTTTAACCACAAATAAAAGATTAAGATTTTGTCGCACTTCTTCCCCTTTTTCCGAGATGGTATAGAAACCTAAATTAAACCCGGGGATACTTTCTAAATCCGCAATATCAGGATAGTTATTATCTGTCAGAACTTTCTGTTTAATCTCCCTAGTCAGGGGTTGAATGAGGAATTCAGTACGGGAACGTTCCACTTCTTGATCGGCTAGATAATGATAGGTTCTTTCCGTTTGCCAACTACCGACACAATAGGCAAAAAATTGCTGAAAAACTTCGGTATTCATAGACTTCATTCTCCTCTTGTCAGTATTTTAATTTTGAGTTATTTTATCAGTAACTTGTTCCCGATTTTCAAAACCATAACAATCTCGAACCAGATAAAGTGGTCGGCCCTTTACTTCCTCATAAACCCTGCCAATATATTCGCCAATAATACCAAGAGTCAGTAATTGAATTCCTCCTAAAAATAAGATAGCAACCATCAGAGAAGCGTACCCGGGTACATCGATTCCTAAAATGATAGTCCTAAGAATTAAAAAACTAGCATAAACAAGACTAACAAGTGCAATGATAAATCCTACATAGGTCCAGACTTTCAGAGGTAAAAAACTAAAAGAGGTAATACCATCGATGGCAAAATTCCATAATTTCCAGTAATTCCATTTAGTTTGTCCTTGATACCGGGGTTCTCGATCGAATAAAATTGATGTCTGTTTATATCCCACCCAAGCAAATATTCCTTTCATAAATCTTTGACGTTCGGGCATCTTTTTAATTGATTCTACCACTCGGCGATCAATCAAGCGAAAATCTCCCGTATTAGGGGGAATAGGAACCCGACTTAATTTATTAATGACTTGATAGAAACCTTCTGCGGTGAAACGTTTCAACCAACTTTCGCCAATTCTAACCCGACGGGACGCATAAACCACATCATAACCCTGCTGCCATTTTTCGATCATTTCGGCAATTAATTCGGGGGGATCTTGTAAATCAGCATCAATAGGAATGACTGCCATTCCTTGACTGTAATCAATTCCTGCTGACATGGCAATATCTTTACCAAAATTCCGGGATAAATTAACCACTTTAATTTGTCGGTAACGTTGATGATATTCCAGGAGATTTTTGAGAGTATTGTCACGACTACCATCATTGACGCAAACGACCTCATAACTGGTATTTAGTGTCTCTAAAACCGCTAAAAGTCGCCCAAAGAGAGCATCGATATTTTCTTCTTCGTTATACAGAGGAACAACAACAGATATTTTCACCGGTATTTGATTTGATAGCATATTAATTGACAAAAAAATAGAGAAATTTCCTAACAAATATCAGCAGTTAAAACTTGTTCGTACTTACCTGCTGCTTGCTGCCAAGTATAATTATCTTCGATTAACCTGCGAGCATTTCTAGATAATTTTTCTCGTAACTCTGCCGATTCAAAAAGACTACTAATCGCCGTACAATATTCATCAATACTATTAGCCCTTAAGGCTGCTAAAGGAACATTATTTCCTGCCACTGTTAACCCTTCTAAACCTCGATCACTGGCTACCACCGGCACTCCCGCAGCCATAGATTCTAGGGTTTTAAACTTCATTCCAAAACCCGTTCTTAGGGGAATAACTGCCACAGTTGCCTGATGAAGATAGGTGGTCATTGATGGTACTCGTCCCGTCACAATCACTCCTTTTAACTTAGTTAATTCTTGCACTTCTAGGGATGGATTAGCACCGACTAGAGTTAAAGTAGTATCGGGGTAAGTAATTTGAAGACGAGGTAAAATTTCCCTAGCTAAAAAACAGGCCGCATCGATATTAACCCAATAATCTAACCCACCGATAAAAACTAAATTATGTCCAGCAGGCTCCTCGGGACGATAAGGAAATAAATCTAAATCGACTGCATTAGGAATTAAATAAATCTCTTTCTTAGGAGCGAATTCTCGCATTTGTTTTTGATCATCATCGGTGGTGACGACAATTTTTGAGAATTTCTGCACAGTTTTTTGTTCGTAGCGACGCAGGAGAGGAAGGTAGAGACGATCCCGTAATTTTTGACTAGAAACCCCAATTTCTAATTGACTTTTGCAGGTTTGATAGAGGGAACTATGCACATCAATTACTGTCCTAATTTGCCTTTGCCATTCGGAACGAATATAAATTTCATTAACGCTATGTTCACTGGTAATGACTGAGAATTTTTGACTCTTAACTGCCCTATCTATCCAGTTCTGCATCTCTTGAGAATAGCCAAAAAGTACATTGGGAGGGGTTCCCGTTTTCAGGAATTGAGCTAATCTTTGCAGTTTAGCAATTATTCCAGTTTTGGCATCTTGAGGACGGGGAAAAACTACCAATTCACTAACAAAGTTACCTAACTTTTCTACCTCCTCATCGCTGACATCAGCAGTACGCTGAACGATGAGAGTAATATCATGATTTTTGCTGAGATACTTGAGTAAATTAAAAGTTCTGCCCTGAGTTCCTCCTTTGCTGGGTGGATAGGGAAAGGTGGAACTAATCATTAAGATATTCATGGCTATTTCTCTAAACGATTTTCTACCATCATGCGGACAATATCAGTCATTTTGTATTGTGCTTGCCAACCTAATTTTTCCTTAGCTTTGTTGGGATTGCCGCGACTAATGGCTAAATCTGTTGGTCTTAATAAACTTCGATCGGAAATTACATGATCTTGCCAATTTAAGCCCACAGTAGCAAAAGCTGTGGCCACAAAATCCTCCAGTTTTGAACTTTCTCCCGTGGCAATGACGTAATCATCGGGTTGCTCCTGTTGCAGCATTAAATACATCGCTTCAACGTACTCCGGCGCCCAACCCCAATCCCTTTGAATATCCATATTTCCTAAGTGTAAAGTCTCGGGACTTCCTTGGGCAATTCTAGCCACGGCAGCAATAATTTTTTGGGTAACAAAGCGCTCGGGACGCAGGGGAGATTCATGATTGAAAAGTATGCCTGAACAGGCAAAAATTCCGTAGGCTTCTCGATAATTAGCCACTTCCCAAAAAGCCGCCGATTTGGCCACAGCGTAGGGACTGCGAGGACGAAAAGGGGTATTTTCGTCGGCAGAATTATCGCCGATATCCCCGAAACATTCACTCGATCCGGCATTATATAATTTAATTTTTGCTCTGGTAAATCGAATTGCTTCTAAGAGATTTAAGGTTCCCGTGGCAATACTTTCTAAGGTTTCCACTGGCTGCTCGAAGGATAAACCCACAGAACTTTGTCCAGCCAAATTATAGACCTCATCGGGCTGAATTTTAATTAACATCTGTAGGACACTGCGAAAGTCATTCAGTGCCATTGATTCTAGTTTTACCTGTTCCTTGATTCCCAAACGTTTCAGGTTACTAAAAGAGGACATTTGGGCATCCCGGGAGGTGCCACAAACTGTATAGCCGGCTTTTAACAGTAATTCGGCTAGGTAGGCTCCATCCTGCCCCGATATACCACAAATTAACGCTTTTTTACTCATTTATTTACAATAATTTACTTTTGCGGGTTTAACATCGCCTTGGCGGCCTCGCTTAAATAACCGATTTGTCCGTAGGCATAGAGAAGATTATCAAAGCTTTTAGCGGGATCATTGATAAATTTGACATATTTAACCAATCCTCTCACCAAACGCTCACCTCCTCGCCTAAATTGAGCCAATCCCGTCCTTCCTGCCACTTCTTCCCGGTAGTGTTCGCTGATGCCTTGCCACCAACTACGACGCATAAACCATTGACGATTGATTCTTTCCGGGGCAACATTGTGTTCCACCAGTGCTGCGGGAAAATAGCCTACTTGCCATCCCTGGGCGAGTGCTAGTTCTGTAGTGTATAATTCCTCGTTAGATAGAAGTTTTTTACCAATTCTTCCCAAATTAGGGTCAAAACCGCCAATCTTCTCCCAGAAATCTCGCCGGATTGAGTAATTAACCCCTCGCGGAGTTAAATCCGCTTGGCTGATATATACCACATTGTCGCCCAAATCGAAAGCCCCTAAACCCCCTGCTAACTCATCGGATAACCAATTGGGTTGACTGTAGCCTTGCGGCCAAATTAAGGTGACTTTTCCCCCAGCTACTGCCAGTTTTTGGTTATTTTCGTAGGCATTTAACAGAATTTGCAACCATTGAGGACTAGCGATCGCATCGTCATCCAAATAGGCTAAAATCGGCGCTCTAGTTTCCTTCGCCCCGCGATTTCTGGCGGTAGATAGCCCTAAAATAGGTTCGTAAACGTATTTTAGCCGCCCATCTCCCAGACGCGACTGGGCCACTTGACGGGTTTTATCGGTAGATGCGTTATCAACCACTAAAATCTCACAATCTAGGCAAGTTTGCGCCAAAAGACTATCGATCGCTCCTTCTAGGTAGTGATCGCGGTTGTGGGTACAGATAATCCCTGCTATTTTAGGAGCCATGGCTATCAAGGTTACTCATTCAATACCCTAAAACTTAACATTCCTTTGCAAAAATGTAAAAATACTTTTTTAACCTGGAGACTCCGAGACTCCGAGACTCCGAGATTGCTTTTTACTTATAGCGTTTCTCGTAAAGATGAAGTATAACCTAATTTGGTATTGACGACCGACTCCCCAAAAGGAAAACTTCCTATCTCACCATGAAGATAACTGCTATAACACTCTCCACTCGACCAATCTAAAACCTAATTTGTTAAGCTAAAAGCTTTGATGTACTTAGTTTATAACCTTCTTTTTAGGTAGGAGAATTGCCAGATACTGTCTTTTGCCTTTTGCCTGTTGCCTCTTGCCTTCAGAAGCTGATTACTGATTACTGATTACTGATTACTGAAAATATTATGCCGAAAGTAACTGTTTGTATTCCCACCTATAACCGCGCCGATTATCTCAGCTATTCGATTAATAGTGTCTTGCGGCAGACTTATGAAGATTTTGAGTTAATTGTTTGTGATGATGGTTCTTCTGATCATACCCCAGAAGTGGTGGCAGCATTTCGGGATTCGAGAATAATTTATCTGCGTCATCCCCAAAATCTTGGTAGAAGTTTAAATATGCGATCGGGTTTTACGGCTGCTCGGGGAGAATATTTTATTAAATTCGATGATGATGATGGACTAACTCCTGAATTTTTAGCGAAAACTGTCCCTATTTTAGATCAAGAAAAAAAGGTTGATTTTGTCTGTACCGATCACTGGATTATTGATAAATTTGGACAAAAAGTTGCCTCGGCAACCCAGGAAAATTCAGCAAAATGGGGCAAAGACAGATTACAACAAGGGATTATTACTGATTTAGAGAGACAAACTTTTTACTATCAAAGTTTACAGGTGGGTTCGACTCTTTTTCGTTATCAATCTTTAGCCGATGTGGATTATATGCGCTCTCCAGCGGATGGTTGTGAAGATTTTGATTTATTAGTGCGTTTAGCTTTAGCGGGAAAACAAGCTTATTTTCTGCCAGAATTATTAATGGAATATCGTTTCCATGGCGGTCAAACTAGCTTAAAACAAGCGGTTCACTTTTTGCAAGCAAAACTGTTTTGTACAGAAAGTTATCACTTTAATGATCTAAAATTAGAAGAAGAAAGAGTAAAAAAAGCGGCTTTTTTACAGGAATCTTTGGGAATAAAATTAATTGAAAAGGGAGAAACCGAAGCTGGGCGAGTTTTAATAGAAAAAGCCTCGCAATTGTTAGGAAAATCCCGACGAGCTAGACTGGGTTTACTGCTTTCCTATTTACCTCTAAATTTGAGACAACTGGCTTTTCAAGGTTTCCGTCAACTACGCTCCAAAGATTACGCCGAACAGGTAAGAGCCGTCTAAACTATAATTTATAGCAGTTATCCTAATGGTCGGGTAGGAAGTTTTCATTTTGGCAAGTCGGTCGTCGATACCAAATTAGGTTACACTTCATCTTTGTGGCAAAAGCCACCAGTTTTTAAATTTAACTATCTATGGATACTATTCACGTTACAGGAATTCGTGCCTACGGTTATACAGGATATCTGGCCGAAGAACAGGTTTTAGGTCAATGGTTTGAGGTAGATTTATCCCTAGAACTTGATATCAGCATTGCTGGCAAAAGTGACGCGATTGAAGATACCCTAGATTATCGACAGGCGATCGAAATTGTCAAACACCAGATTGAAACCAGCAAATTTGCCCTAGTGGAAAAATTGGCCACGGTTATCGCTGAGGATATCCTACAACTCGATCGAGTGCGACAGGTAAGAGTACAATTATCGAAACCTGCCGCCCCAATTCCCCATTTCACCGGTAAAATCACCATCGATATTACTAGATCTCGTTGAGTTTACGGGTATGATCGACTAAACTTCGCGCAAAAGCGTCAAAACGTTGGGAAAGCTTCTCGTCAAGGATTTCTCCTTCTTCGTTGAAGACTTTCCACGCTTGTCCTAAACCAATTTGTTCCGGAATTACCCAAGCGTGAACCCAACGGAGAATGATTCTTAAGTCATTTAGGGCGTTACTATTGGATTGGCCGCCTAAAACACTGATTAATCCAGCAACCTTTCCCGATAACTCCTCAAAACTCATTAAATCTAGGGCATTCTTCATCACACCACTGACACTGCCATGATACTCCGGTGTCGCCAAAATTAATCCCGCTGCCGATTTAACCGTTTGCTGCATTTTGGCCACATCGGGATAGTCAGAATAGTCATCTCCCCCGTTACAGAAGGGTAAAGAGAGTTTTCTCAGGTCAATTATCTCTGTTTCTACTCCTAACGCCTGTACTCGACTGATAGCAACTTCTAACGCCATCGCACTATAGGATCCTGGGCGTAAACTGCCATTAATACCAACAATTTTGATCATAGAACTTATACAAACTCATAACGACTACATATAAGCTAACAAAAAAAGAGACAATTGGGGAAGCTTAGTTAAAAAAATATGTCGATGGGGCGGAGGGGGCGATCGATCTAAGTTTTAATGGGAGTAGAAAGAAAGATTTATTCCATTTCCCCTCATTGCCATGCCAGAATTTCTCGATTTTCTCAAACATAAATACGCCTATGTGGCTATTGGTGAATTCAAACCGGGGTGTTTTTCCGAAGCCCAAAAACTCTACGAAAAGGCCGTTTCCACCTATTCCACGGGATTCCAGGGGGCTTTTCTGCTGCAAAAACCCGGAACCGACGAAGGAATTGCCGTGATCATCTGGGATAAAATCGATGATATGGAGGCAAATAAAAGCGAAGCCCACGAATTATTGCTGAAATCCATGGCTCCTCTGTTTGCGAAACCGCCTGTCACCGATTTTTATGAAGTATGTAGCGAGATAGAAGGTTCCCCCATTTAAGGATAATGTTTCTTTTCGGTGGCGATTAATTTGGCGGCTAAAACCCCGCCTAGGAAACCAAATAAATGTCCTTGCCAAGAAATCCCCGGACGGGAAGGCAAAACGCCCCAAATTGTGCCACCGTAGAGTAAAAAGACTAAAATTGACAAGAGTATAGAAGGAATATTTCTTTGGAAATAGCCCCGCAGTAATAAAAAACCTAAATAGCCAAAAATCAAGATACTTGCCCCGATATGGATGGATCCGGGAGTAGCAAATAACCAGACTCCTAACCCCCCCACCAGCATAGTCAACCCAGTCACAATAAAAAAGTCACTGGTTTCCTGTAACATCACCAACCAACCGAGAATCAGGAAAGGAACCGTATTAGCGATAAGATGGGGAAAGTCACCGTGTAGGAAAGGTGCGAAAAGAATACCCCGCAATCCGATGACTTGATGCGGAATAATCCCGAAAATGTCTAAACTGCCCCGAAAAACAAATTGATCTAAAATCTCTAACAGCCAAAAAATCGCCACAAAGGTAGCGAGGATTATTGCTTGGGTTTTTATTTCTTGCCGAGATCCTTGACTCATAAGATTGATGGATGAGCTATTTTTTCCCATTATAGCCCCCCACATCAGTTATCAGTTATCAGTTATCAGTTATCAGTGATTCAGTTACCAGTGATTCAGTTACCAGTTAAGTAGGTGGGTGGAATTAAATATAAGATGAACGTAGGTTGGGTTGAAGCATGAAACCCAACGCCTGCATGGGTTACGCTACCGCTAACCCATCCTACAAATAATTGTGCCTCCCTACTTATCAGGTGTGAGTTATCAGTTTACTGTTTACTGTTTACTGTTTACTGCGGGACAAAGAGTGGCTAATTGACAGGAAAAACAAGCGGGATTTCTTGCTTTACAAACTGCCCGGCCGTGGTAAATAATACTAATAGAAAAAGTTTCCCAATCCGGTTGAGGTAGTAAAGCCATTAAATCCCGTTCAATTTTCACTGGATTGTTATTAGTAGTTAAACCCAAACGATTACTTAAGCGCTTAACGTGGGTATCTACTGTCACCCCCTCAATAATCCCGTAAGCGTGAGCGAGTACCACATTAGCCGTTTTTCTAGCTACCCCGGGTAAAGTTAATAATTCCGCCATTGTCTTGGGTACTTCCCCCTGAAAATCCTTGAGGATTTTTTGACAAGCACCCTGAATATTTTTAGCTTTATTGCGATAGAATCCCGTGGAACGAATGAGCGTTTCTAACTCCTCTCGCTCGGCAAAAGCTAAGGATTTAGCATCGGGAAAACGAGCGAATAAAGCAGGAGTCACCTTATTTACCCGCTCATCAGTGCATTGTGCCGAGAGAATCACTGCCACCAATAACTGCACGGGAGTTTGATAATTTAAGCTACAGGTTGCCTCTGGATATAATCGCTTTAAGTTGCTTAAAATTTCTAGGGCGCGCAGTTGAGGTTCAGTTTTTTTTCGAGAGTCCATCACTGGAATAAATCCTGAAAAACTGCTAGGTTAGCCGTGTCGCGCACGATTAAGAAAACTCCTAATCCTAAGAGTAAAACTAGACCTGTTTGCATGATGTTATCTTGCAGTTTAGTTGGGAGAGGTTTACCTAACAAAGCCTCGATTAATAAAAATACTAATTGACCGCCATCAAGAGCAGGTAAAGGCAGCATATTAATTACCGCTAAGTTAATACTAATTAGGGCGGCAAATTGAAAAAGATTACCCGCATCATTACGAGCGATTGCCGCTCCATATTCGACAATTTTAACCGGTCCTGCTACCTGTTGAACACTCTCTTTGAAGTTACTAACTAACTGCCCAAAACCTTGAACGGTTAATAGGGTTAATCGCTGAAATTCACCCGCACCTAAGCTAAAAGCTTGCCCAAAATTATCGGCTTTCAGGCGAGTTTCTTCACCGTTAGGAGCCAATCTCACCCCAATTTTACCCTGACCATCACTTCCCAATTCAGGAGTAACGATTAAATCGATCGTTTCTGTCGGGCGTTTGATGGTTAATTTTAGGGGTTGATCGGGGGAAGATTGAATAATGTCACGGAAGTCAATAATGGCATTTTGAGAAGCACCAAGGGGCTGATCATTGATAGCGAGAACAATATCCCCCGCTTGCATTCCCGCTTGTTTAGCGACGGAATTTTCAGCAGTGAAAACTTCAGGAATAATTACCCCTTCTTGATAGTTAATTTGGGGAAAACCCACCGTAGCGACTTGGGTAACAAGCAAAAAATAGGCAAAAATTAAATTAGCAATTACTCCCGCACTAATGACGATAGCTCGATCGAAAACAGGACGATTGCGTAATAAATCAGGATCGTTATTGGCAATTTGACTATCGGGATCGTCATCGGGAAAACCAACGTAACCCCCTAAAGGAATGGCGCGGAGGGCGTATTCCGTTTCTTTACCTTGATATTTAGCTAAAGCTGGACCAAAACCGATGGAAAAGCGATTAACATGGATAGATTGCCAACGAGCAGCGGCAAAATGACCCAATTCGTGAACGACAATTAATAGGGCAAGTACACCGATCGCTATTAAAACTGACATGATGATCAAATTATAATGACTTAGCTTTTGTTTATTGTAAGCGATCCTCTTGGATAGATTTCAAAAAATCTGGAGTTATCGCTAATTTTTCGATCATTTATGATAGAAGTGATCTTAACTGCCTAATCTGACCCAACGGAGAGCGATCGATGCCTTTGAGTGAGCGCGCCCAGCAATTAATCCCAAAAGCGAGAATCATCAGTTTCGCTAATTGGCCCTATCAGCAATCAGCGATCGCTATTTGGCAACAAGCGGATGATCAAACTCGCTATCTCAGCGATAGCGATTTAGATACTATCGTCAATTTAGAGCCTGATTTACTTGTTTATAGTCAACAAGCTCGAAAACTGCGGGATAATGCTACTTTTATCGTTGATAACGCTCGGGCGATGATTTCGGCCTTAGAAGCCTTAAAACAATACAGCTTAGAGTATTTTAGCGACTCAGAGAAAAACGCAATTACTACCTATTTTGATCACTTAATTACGGTTATGAAAAAGTTTTAAAACTGCGGCATTTAATCTGTGTTAAAATAATCAAGTCAACAGTTGAAAATGCCGCTCACCGAGGTTAAAACCCCGTTGAAACTCTCAAATCATCGGCGCAGGTGAGCCTCTGAGGGCCAGCCAAAACCTTGAGTGATCGCCCAGCGGGTTGAGGTAGTTGATAAAATAAGGGAGATCAAACCTCTTGCATAATTAATTTTTGAGGGTTCAAAAACGGCACAAATAACGATTAAATTCCATAAAATCTGTAAATAGACCATTTAATTGATTATTATTCATTCTTAATTCTCCTGGCTACTGACTCCCAACCCTAACAACAATTTTTGATTTTTACAAGAGGTCTATTCTATGGATGCCAAAGCGAAATTACTGGAATTGATCGCTGGTAGAAATCGCGGACTCCTGGCGACAGAAAGCGACCGCGTGCGGATTTTAGCGGCGATCGAACAATTGGAGGATCACAATCCCCATCCCCATCCCCTCGAAGTTAAACAACTATTAGGGGGCAATTGGCGTTTGCTATTCACCAGCAGCCGCAACATTCTGGGAATAGATCGCCTACCTTTTTTGCAATTAGGGCAAATTTATCAATATCTCGACCTGAACAAGGCCAAACTCTACAATATCGCCGAAATTATCGGCGTACCTTGGCTAGAAGGGGCAGTAATCGTCTCCGCTACCTTTGAACCCACATCCGAGCGTCGGGTAATGGTCAAATTTGAGCGCTCGATTTTCGGTCTGCAACGTCTTCTCAATTATCATTCTCCCCAAGAATTTATCGAAGCGATCGAGAGTGGCAAAAAATTTCCTCCCCTCGATTTTTCTTTCAATAATCGCCAACAAACAGGTTGGCTCGATATCACCTATCTCGATGAAGATCTCCGCATCGGCCGCGGCAGCGAGGGCAGCGTCTTTATTCTCGCTAAGGAAAAAACCTAACTTACAGAGCTATTCAGGAGACTCCGAGACTCCGAGACAGCTTTTATGTATTCTCCCCACTACCCCACTACCCCACTACCCCACTACCCCACCTCCCCACTTGCTCCCCCAGATGAATGCCCCGATCGGTTAGAATCAAAATATGGGAAAAAAATTATTTATTTTCGGGAACCTTTACTGAATTCTCCCGTCCTCAAGCTCTGAGTGAGGAGTTTATATCCTTAGAGGAAATCCCATGAGTCAATCGATTCCAGCATCTTGGTCACTTGAGGCCAAAAAGTCTCAAAACCCCGTGTCCCCTGACAAACTCTCCAACTACGATCTAATTGCACGCTGTCAGGAAGGGTGCCAGCCTGATCGAGCAGCTTTTGCGGAACTGCTGCGGCGCTATCAAGCTCATATTGATAAATTACTCTATCATTTGGCTCCCGATTGGCAAGATCGCGCTGATTTGGCTCAAGAGGTCTGGATTCGCGTCTATCGCAATATTAACCGTCTCCATGAACCCCTCAAGTTCCGCGGTTGGTTAAGTCGCATTGCCACTAATCTTTTTTACGACGAATTGCGGAAACGCAAGCGGGTTAATCACCCCATTTCCCTCGATGCTCCCCGGCGCGTGGAAGATGGCGAAATCGATTGGGATATCGAGTCCGATTACCCCAGTCCCGATGAACATCTCACTACCCACGAATTCTACGATCAATTACAGGCGGCGATCGCTGATTTACCAGAAGCTTTTCGGACAACTATTATTCTGCGAGAAATTGAAGGCATGGCCTACGAAGAAATTGCCGAGATGACGGGAGTTTCTTTAGGAACTGTTAAATCTCGCATTGCTCGCGCTCGCGCTAAATTACAATCTGTTTTACAGCCCTATTTTACGGAAGGCTAAAGAAAATTGTGGTGATTCGGCACTAACGGCCGAAGTGAGGAGTCGTTAAATTTAACTAGCTCCGTGCTGGTGAAAAGTGATTGCATACCGATCGCTTCTGGTCGAGGTCAACCATGAATAATTATCAACCCGAAGACGTTCAATGGATCAAGTCTTTGTTACGTCACGATGACAGCGATTGCAACTCCGCAACCGAGGATATTTTATTCTTAGATGAGGATAACGAAGAAGCTCATCGTTTCGATTTAATTAGCGCCTATATTGATAACGAAGTAACGGTAGAGGAACGGAAGCTAGTTCAGCATTGGTTAGACCATGATGCTGCCGCTAAAAAACTCTATCAGCAGCTCTTGGGATTACAAACTAATTTAAAGCAAATTCCCGTACCGGCTACTATGGCCAGCGACCGATTAGCAGAACAGGTGTTCAGAAAAGTCGATGGTCAGCGTCGTCGGCAATATTATGTTTATGGTGGCGCAATTTTCACCGCTATGGCGATCGCTGTTGGCTCCTACTTCGTCTCGGGACGCAATGATCCCCTCTCCCAAATGGCGAGCAGTCCGAGCAGTATTAGCCAAGAGGGAGACCATTTGATGATTGCTCTTAACCATCCGATTATGGAGATTCCCGCAACGGAACAGCCAAAAGAGAATGGCCAAAGGTAAGGTCTATTGAGATAAATGCCAGCATTCTCGTGCGATCGCCCAATCTTCCGCCGTAGCAATTACCATCACGCGTACTTTAGATGTCTCGCTGGCGATATCCTCATCCCGGGGACGAGCGGCATTTTTAGCTAAATCTAACTCTAAACCCAAAAAAGGCCAGCCTTGACTGGCTTTTTCCCGTACTAAAGCTGAATTTTCGCCGATTCCTGCCGTAAATACCAACACATCCAACCCCTCTAGAGAAGCGATCATCGATCCGATTAAACCTTTCAGACGATGAATATACATCTCAAATGCTAATTTTGCCCTCTCGTTGCCTTCGGCCATCGCCGTCGTAATTGCCCGCATATCCCCAGAAATACCCGAAATTCCCTTTAAACCCGATTCTTTATTGAGTAAACTATTTAAACTATCGGGATTATATTGATATTCTCGCTCTAGATAAATCAGAATCGCTGGATCGATCGAACCGCTGCGGGTTCCCATCATCAATCCCTCTAGGGGAGTAAATCCCATAGTAGTATCGATACTTTTACCCCCCTTGACTGCCGATAGGGAAGCACCATTGCCCAGATGACAGACCACCATTTTCAACGATTCTAGGGGTTTTCCCAACAATTCGGCCGCCCGTTGCGAGCAGTACTGATGACTGGTGCCATGGAAACCATAGCGACGGATTCCCAGTTCACTCCATTGGTAGGGAATGGGATAAAGAGAAGACTCAGGAGGGATAGAACGATGAAAAGCAGTGTCAAACACTGCTACTTGAGGAACATCGCCCAAAACTTGCTCTATCGCTTCAATTCCTTCTAAATGAGCGGGATTATGGCTAGGAGCC
The DNA here is from genome assembly GCF_020245805.1 of Microcystis sp. M179S2. Lineage (NCBI taxonomy): Bacteria > Bacillati > Cyanobacteriota > Cyanophyceae > Chroococcales > Microcystaceae > Microcystis > Microcystis sp. M179S2. The sequence continues at coordinate 34,001 of NZ_JADBUE010000341.1, forward strand.
AGGGTAATCAGCTTTTTAATCGTTTCTTTGACCTGGGGAGTGATCATGGTCGCCTGGGAATATTCCGTGCCACCATGGACAACTCGATGACCGACTATACTAATGTCGGCGAGGTTGGCTACTACCTTAGTTTCGCCAGTGACTAAGGTATCTAACATCCGAGCAATTCCCGCCGGACGATCCTGACTAGAAAGATTAATTTCCTGTTTAATTCCCTGAGCTTTTACCGTTAAAACCGCGTAATCAGGGTTAACCGTCCAATCGATCCCCGCTTGCCAAATTGGTTGCGGAGGATGGCCGGGGAGAAACTCTAAATCGTACAAACAACTTTTTTGACTGCTCGATCCCGCATTTAAGACCAGAATTTTCATAAAAAAGCTCAATTAGGAGGTGGCTTGTGCTGATCATCGAAAATTTTGGGTCTGAAACCCCGTCGTAGAACGACGGCTTTACTGTTAAATATTAGCACATTTACGAAATATATGCTAGTGTGAAAGGACATGGAAAAAGCCTATTCGTTTCGATTTTACCCCACACCCGAACAAGAGTCGCTATTGCGGCGCACATTGGGCTGTGTAAGATTAGTTTACAATAAAGCTCTCCATCTCAGAACACAAGCTTGGTACGAAAGACAAGA
>NZ_JADBUE010000342.1:0-21331 GCF_020245805.1 Microcystis sp. M179S2
AGTCAACGGTACAGCCATTTTCAAGGGGAAAATGTACCCAGTAGCTTCTGAGCAATTTTTTCTGAGAAGCGACCTGCAGTAAGGGTTTTGTTGATTTTTTAGTATTTCTGTATGGGGGAAGTCCAGTAATTAGGTTTTCAGGAGTTGAAGTTAGTTTTTTCTGAATTTTCTCGCAACATTTGCCGAATTTCCTCTAGGGGTGATTCTGGTTCCAGTGGGCTATTTTCGGGAATAAATTCTAGAGTAATTTTTATTTGACGAGTTTCATTGAAATGCTCAAATCCCTGTTTCTGTAATTCCCGCAGAAATTCGCCATCATAATCTGGACGTTCAGGTGTTTTTTTAGGCAGTTTTTCTAAAACACTAGAAAAAGTACATTCTCCATAAGTTTTAACTTTTCCTGTTCTCCAGTCTTTCTCCCCCCGTATTAATAATTTACAATCCTTCCCTTCACTCGGATAATGAACCCATTCAATTTTATTAATTTGACCAAATAGAGACGACCTATCTCCTGTTAGTCTTTCATGGGAAGTATATTTGCCGATATAGTTTAAAAAATCTGCTTGGATTTTTTCCCTAAATTTTCTCACTAAAATAACTTCTTCATTTTTTTTGAGATTTTCCTGTGATCTTAATCACTGAGAATTAAAATATTAATCTAGCTAAAGTAATAAGTGTGTTAGTTTTCGCTAACACACCCAAAATTAAGATTAGATTTTTTCCCCCTCTCTAACCGTAAACTTTCCCATAATACTCTTGATATTCTTTGGATAACAAAGGTTGCCACCAATCCCGATGATCGAGATACCATTGAATGGTTTTTCTTAATCCCCCCTCTACCGTTTCTTGAGGTTGCCAACCTAATTCAGTGCGAATTTTACTGGCATCAATAGCATACCGGCGATCATGTCCGGGGCGATCCTTGACAAAAGTAATTAAATTCTGAGCAGGTTTCACGGGTAAATCGGGAGCTAATTCATCCATTAAATCACATAACATCCTGACTAAATCGATATTTTTTACCTCATTATTTCCGCCAATATTATAGGTTTCTCCCGCTTTTCCCTTGTGAATAACTGTATCTAAAGCTTGACAATGATCCCGCACATATAACCAATCTCGAACATTTTGACCATCACCATAAACAGGTAAAGGTTTACCCAAAAGAATATTAATACACATCAAAGGAATTAACTTTTCGGGAAAATGATAGGAACCATAATTATTAGAGCAATTAGTAATAATTGTCGGCATTCCGTAGGTATGAAAATAAGCTCTCGCTAGATGATCACTCCCAGCTTTTGAAGCAGAATAGGGACTATTAGGAGCATAGGGAGTAGTTTCGGTAAAAGCCGGATCATCTACTCCTAAACTGCCATAAACCTCATCGGTGGAAACGTGCAGAAAACGATATTTATCGGGTTGGTGATTACTTAACCAATGTTGCCGAAAACTTTCTAATAGAGTAAAAGTTCCCACCACATTAGTTTGCACAAAAGCCCCAGGTCCAAGAATCGATCGATCCACATGGGATTCGGCGGCAAAATGGGCAACTGTATCGATATTTTCACTGGCAAATAATTGATCAACTAAAGCTTGATCGCAGATATCCCCTTGCAGAAAACGAAAATTCTTTCTATCTTTCAGTGTCCCTAAATTATTCAAATTGCCTGCATAGGTAAGAGCATCGAGAACAATGACACGATCCTCAGGATAATTCTCGCACCAATGATGAACAAAATTCGAGCCGATAAATCCTGCTCCACCAGTAATTACTATGCTTCTAGCTTGATTTTCTGTCGCCATGGCCACCTCTAGCAAAAGTTCGCTACTTATTTTAGGCTTTTTTGCTTCACACTTCTTCATCAAAAGTGATCTGATCGGAGTGATAATCCGGCGGTTCAACGTGAATTAAAATTCTCACAGGGCTAAATTGTTGGCTTAATCTTGCTTCCACCGCTTCCGTGATTGCGTGAGCAGTTTCTACATCTTGAGCGGAGACAATTAGGTGCATTTCTATAAATACCTGTCTTCCTACCACTCCCCGAGATGCGATCGCATGACAATTAAGCACCCCCGGCACCTCCAGGACAATTTGATGAATCACCTCAGGAGCGATCGCCATTTCATCCACTAACAAAGGTAAATTCTCCATCAGGACTTTCCAACCACTGCCAAACACCAAAAAAGCGACGGGAAAGGACAAAATCACATCTAACCATTGTAATTGGGGAATATTAGCCGTATTGCCCACCCAAACCCCGACTAAACCCAATAAAACCGTAATTGTCACCCACACATCACTCATGGTATGACGAGCATCGGCAATCAAAATCGCACTACCGACACGCTGCCCCACCGATCTTTCATAATAGGTGACAAAAATATTCACCCCTAAAACGATAATTAATAGCCATAACTCAGGACCTGCAATCTCGACGGGTTTGCCTCCTTTGATAATACTCATGACCGCCCCTTGCAAGATTTCAAAACAGGCAATCCCCAAAAATGCAGCGATCGCTAAAGCTCCGATCGCTTCGTATTTCAGATGTCCGTAAGGATGATCTCGATCGGGATAGGGAGAGGAAAACCGCATCGCTACCAATCCCAAGACATTATTAGCACTATCGGTGACACTATGGAGAGCATCCGCTTGCAGACTTAAAGCACCAATCCTCAAACCCACCCCCGCTTTGATCGCCATAACCAAAATGTTCAGCAGTAGGGTGATCCAGAGAACCTTTTGGACGGTAGCCCGATTATCTTTTAAAACAGCCACAGGATTATCAGTTATCAGTTATCAGTTATCAGGGAAATTTCAACTAAAACCCCAAAACCCCAAAAACCCAACTACTTGAGGGTTGAAAAAGGGCAAAAATAAGGATTAAATTGCCTAAAGTCGGTAAATAGACCATTTAATTGATTATTATTCATTTTTAATTCTCCTGACTCCTGACGACCGGCTACTGACCCTAACAACAATTTTTGATTTTTACAAGAGGTCTAGTCAACAACAATTGATCAACTCCTGAAATAACAGACTCCCATCGGTCAAATTGAGCATCCGATCGGCGGCGCGTTCGGGATGAGGCATCATTCCTAGCACATTTCCTGCTTTATTGGTAATTCCTGCAATATTATTTAACGAACCGTTAGGATTTCCCGACTCATTTGCCTCTCCTGTGGCAGTACAGTAACGAAAGAGAATTTGTCCGTTATCCTCCAGAGATTTTAACGTATCTTCTGCGGCATAATAACGCCCTTCCCCGTGGGCAATCGGCAAATTAAGCACCTGTTGCGGTTGATAACCTCGCGTCCAGACAGATTGATTATTTTCCACTTTTACCGGCACTCGATCGCAGATAAAATGTAAATCGCGATTACGAATTAACGCACCGGGTAGCAGCCCAATTTCCGTTAATACCTGAAAACCGTTACAGATGCCTAAAACTAATTTACCTTTTTCGGCTTCTTCTCGGACAGTTTTCATCGCTGGCGAAAACCGAGCGATCGCACCACAGCGCAAATAATCGCCGTAACTAAATCCCCCCGGCACCACAATCACATCCAAATCCCCTAAATCCGTCTCTTGATGCCAAATATAGCGGGTAGGTTGCTGAAAAATCCCCTCCGTCACCGTTGCCACATCTCGATCGCAATTCGATCCGGGGAAAACAATAATCCCAAACTTCATAATTTTTAACTTGGTTAATTCATTGTGCAGAAAGCTCTCATCAGATGGGTGTCAGGGTGTTGGAGTTAGTTGAATTTACCCATTTCCCTAATCCCTATCCCCTATCCCCTATCTCCTGACAATGCAAATCAAAGCGATAATTTTCAATCACAGGATTAGCCAATAGTTGATCGCACATTTGATCCAATTGTTCGCGGGCGCTGGTTTCATCCGCTGCTGCCACGGTAAGCTCAATATACTTACCAATTCGCACCCCAGCCACAGTATCATAACCTAATTGCTTTAATCCCGACTCTACCGCCGTACCCGCCGGATCGAGAACCGAAGGGCGCAGGGTAACATAAATACAGCACTGATAATTTTTTGGCATAGAATTAACTTTGATCGCTGACCTTTTTGATATGAAATCCCAACGCACCCGATCGCAAGAGCGCATTATCCACTTACTCAAAACCTTAAATCGGGCAGTATCCGCTCAAGAATTGTTTGTGGAACTCCGTCAGCGTGACCAAAATATGGGGTTAGCCACTGTTTACCGCGCCCTAGAATCCCTAAAACTACAGGGTGCAGTGCAGGTGAGAACCCTAGCCACAGGAGAATCCCTCTACAGTTCCCTTCAGCAGGATCAACACCATCTTACCTGTATTCATTGCGGTCGGTCTATCGTCTTTAATGAGTGTCCCGTTCACGAATTGGCAGAAAAACTCGAAAAATCCCATCAATTTAAGGTTTATTACCACACTCTCGAATTTTTTGGACTTTGCGATCATTGTCAACCCAGTTAAGTAAGCTGTACTACATTTAAACTGCCGATCGGGAAATTTTAGTACAAATGCTCAGACTTTCCACTCCAGTGCCGTCTTACACAGATTAAACTGTTGTTTGACCTTGGGCTGTTTTCAGAGGGATTAACTCCGGTTGACTGTATGGATGATGACTGTTGAGGGGGGATAACAAGGGGAAAAAGGGCTGATGTAAACTAATTAATTGAGCGAGAGTTTTTTTGAGATGGGTACGGGGAACGATCGCATCGACAAACCCGTGTTTTAACAAGTATTCCGATGTTTGGAAACCTTCCGGTAATTTCTCGCGCAAAGTCTGTTCAATTACCCGCTTCCCCGCAAAACCGATAGTAGCCTTTGGTTCGGCGATAATAATATCTCCCAACATGGCAAAACTGGCCGTGACTCCTCCCGTGGTGGGATTAGTCAAGACGGGAATATAGAGTAATTTTGCTTCTCGATGCCGGTTAAGGGCACCAGAAATCTTGGCCATCTGCATTAAACTTAACATTCCTTCCTGCATTCTCGCCCCGCCAGAAGCGCAGATAATCACCAGGGGTAAACTTTCATCGGTAGCGCGTTCCGTCAAACGACAGAGTTTTTCTCCCACCACCGATCCCATGCTACCCCCCATAAAACGGAAGTCCATCACCCCTAAAGCTAAGGGTAAACCATCGATCGTCCCCGTTCCCGTCCGGACAGCATCCGTCAGTCCGGTTTTTTCTTGGGTTTCCCGCAGGCGATCGCTATAACTTTTACGATCGCGAAATTTGAGCGGATCCGTCGGTCGAATCTGTTCATCGAGGCAATTCCAAGTATTAGCATCCACTAACTGGCGAATTCTTTCTTCACTTTCCACCCGATTATGATGACCGCAATCGAGACAAACCAGTTGATTAGCTAATAAATCCTTCGTATAGGCCAAAACGCCGCAATTTGGGCATTTTGTCCATAGACCATCGGCTATTTCTCGTTCCTGTTGTTGTTGAACCTTGGGTTCTGTTTTTTGGCGATTTGCAAACCAATCAAATAGAGACATAGTTTAAAATAAAGACAATTTATCGACTTTCCTCTAGAGGACTTAATAACAAAAGTGCTGTCCAGCGATCTTGGGGACGCACTTGTAGGGCGGCCTGATGCCCCTGGCCGCAATAAATACCAAGGCCAATAGCGATAACGGGACTGGGGATGTGGTGAGCTTTGAGCATTTCCTGTAGCCAATCGGCTTACCCTAGACTGGGGGTTGTTCTAATGGTGATCCAAGACACGGAAGACTATTGTATCAAGATTTAATTACAAGATAGCTTTTTTACAACAAAGGGAAAAAAATGGTTTGATAGGCTGAGATGATCTTATCACTCCAAAAGACACTCATCAGAGCGCCGAGGGCAAGAAGTGGGCCGAAGGGTATAGCTTGTCTTTTTGCCATTTTACCCAGAAAAATGCCCGTCATACCGATCACCGCCCCAATAGCGCAGGCCAGAAAACCGGTGACTAATAATGCTTGCCATCCTAACCAAGCACCGATCATGGCCGCTAATTTGGCATCTCCTCCCCCCATGGCCTGCTGTCTGAGGGCAAAACTTCCCCCCCACCGGATCAGATCAAATAACCAGACTCCTAAAACCGCACTAGAGATCGCTGAAAAGAGATAGATAACACTTTGATTATTTTGCCAACCTAAAAGAGTTTGGAAAACTATCCCTAAAACTAATCCCGATTGGGTGAGGCAGTTGGGAAGCGTCATCGTGTCAAAATCAATCAAAGCTAAAGCTAATAACCAACTGAGGAGAATCCAATAGCCGAGGGTCTGCCAAGAAAAGCTAAAATCTCCTAAAACCAGACAAAATAATAAACCAGTAAAAGTTTCGATCGCTGGATAACGGACAGAAATCGCGGTTCTACACCAGCGACAGCGACCCCCTAGCCATAACCAGCCTAAAACAGGTATATTCTCGCTTTTACCTAACCTATGGTGACATTTCGGACAGTGGGAAGGGGGATAAACTAGAGATATCCCCTTAGGTAATCTATAGATGACCACGTTTAAAAAACTGCCCACCGAGGCACCAAAAGCGAAGACAAAGGCAAAAGTAACTAGATGAAAGAGGGTTTCCATCCTTACACTGGCAGATAATTGATTAGTTTGTTATCGCCTATTATAGGGGATAAAGATGCCACTATCTCCCCTCTTAAGCATCCAGTAATAAGCTGTTCATAATTTAAATTGCTTGTTGAGACGAGGCGAGAGACACTCTGGCAAGAGGCAACAGTAAAGGGATTGGAGGAAATTCGGCTGATCATTAAGAATAAGCGGTTTAAATACGTCTTAGCTTAATAATTCAGGCTCATCCCTAAAGGTGAATTTTCTTCTGGGCTTTTTTTTTTGATTAATTAGCGGATATCACCCTAGATAATGGGGGTAAAACCTCACTATCAGCCCCGGGGACAACCTGACAAAATTAAATTATCGCCGTCAACGAGGACAAATTAATGAAACCGATTGTTGAATCTTTTTACAACTGGTACAGCAGCAAAATCACTCACCCCCAATATCGTTGGATTATCATTCTGGGAACTATGGTTTATCTGTTTAGCCCCCTCGATATTTCTCCTGACGTTTTCCCGATTATTGGTTGGATCGATGATGGTATTGTCCTCACCCTTTTAACCACGGAATTATCGCGATTAGTTCTTGATTATCGCAATCGCCGTCCGGGAGGAGTCAAGAATCAAACCGAGGTTTCTTCCCCAACCAATGCCGTTGATACCGATGCCGTAGAAGTCAGAAGTTAGACTTCGTAAGTCTCAATTCTGACTTCTGAATTCAGGAGATTGCTGTTATTTATTCTCCCCACTACCCCACTACCCCACTCCCCCACTTCCTAATTCCCTAAACTTGAATCAAAGAACTATCGACGGTGGCTAAAAGTGTTTGCACTTCCTCATCGCTGGTTTGGGAAAAATCTTCGTACCAAAGAGAAATCGATCTCAATTCGTAGGGTTTATGTAGGCAAATTACTCGATCGACTAATTTTTCTAATTGCTCACAGACTTCCACAGGGGCAATAGGAACAGCAATAATAATAGCAGCGGGGTTTCTAGCTTTCAGGGTCAGAATCGCCGCTTTAATCGTTGCTCCCGTAGCGATCCCATCATCTACTAGAATAATCGTTTTTCCCGTCAGGGCCGGAAAGGGTCGCTCCCCTCGATACAAGCGATCGCGTCGCTCTAATTCGATCATTTCTTCCTTTGCTACCCGTTCCATCATCGCCTCCGATAGGTGCAAGTCGTCAACGATACTTTCATTGATTACCCGCACACCATTTTGACCGATCGCCCCAAAAGCTAACTCTTTGCGCTCCGGTACACCTAATTTTCGCACTAAACACAGATCTAGCGGTAAATGTAACCTTTGGGCAATTTCAAAGGCGATCGGAACCCCACCCCGGGGCAAAGCCAAAACTAGCACCCCAGCACTATTGGTATATTCTGTCAAGTAACTAGCTAATAGTCTCCCTGCTGATCGCCGATCTTTGAGCAGATAAGTCATAACTCCCTCCTAGGGGCTAATCCCCGTGGGGATCCCTAGTCTCCCCTGACTTTATTCTATATTTCTCCGCTAATCTCTAGCTGAAATGTTAAGAAATTTAGCGAAGGCTTGACATTTTTTCGGCTAACCGCAGTTTTTCTAGGCCAGAGATCGGCTAAAATCTTAGGCGAGAGGGTTTTGTAAAGTTAGGTAACAAACATGAATCAAAGTTTAAGTGATGCGCTAGAGCCGATCGCCGCTGCCTTTCGCGGTCTCGGAACTCCCGAACCGATCGTTCATTGGGGACATCCAGTCATGATGGGGATCGTGGTTTTAGTTATGGGTAGTTATACTGCCTATGCCGGTTGGCAAAGCCGTTTAAGCAAAGATGGGGAAGTAGTGGCCAAAAATCGGGCTGATCACCGCAAACTCGCCCCCTGGCTGTTTTTATTTATCGCTCTCGGTTACACTGGCGGTATTTTATCCCTAGTCATGCAGAAACATCCAATCCTCGAAAGCAGCCATTTCTGGACAGGATCGGTCGCAATCGGTTTATTAGCTTTCAATGGATTATTGTCCCTCACTGGCTTCGCTGGCGGGAAAAAAGAACTTTTCCAGACTATTCACGCCTATATCGGCAGTATTGCCCTGATTTTACTGCTAGTTCACGGTGTTTTCGGTCTTCAGTTGGGATTATCTCTCTAGTTGGTTTATTTATGGCTTCGGGTGGGCTATTTCCCACCCAGAAATTTTTCACCGCAGAAGACTGTGGCCAAGGACAATAATTGAAGAAATTATGACTTTAAGCACTATTCTTGGGATTCCGAGTTTAGAATTAACAGGTAATTTACCAAGAAAGTAAAGTATCGTCACGCAACGAGGAGATAGATATTTTGAAGAAAGTAGAAGCGATTATCCGACCCTTTAAACTTGAAGAGGTGAAAATCGCCCTAGTTAATGCGGGCATTGTCGGGATGACCGTCTCCGAAGTTAGAGGTTTCGGTCGTCAGAAAGGTCAATCGGAACGTTATCGCGGTTCCGAGTACACCGTCGAATTTCTCCAAAAACTCAAGATCGAGATCGTCGTCGAAGATAAGCAAGTCGATATGGTCGTCGATAAGCTGATTTCGGCAGCCCGTACCGGTGAAATCGGAGACGGTAAAATCTTCATCTCCCCCGTGGAACAGATCGTCCGCATCCGTACCGGCGAAAAAGATCTCGAAGCGATTTAACCTCCAAACAAGGGATGATAGTACAATGCTGTCATCCCCCCCCCATTGAAGGCAATTCCCATCAAGCAGTGTAACCTAATTTGATATCGACCACCAACGACCGATTCCCCCAAACAAAAACTTTGTACCTCACCATTAAGATAACAAAGGCAGGGGGCAGTCCCGATGCCAAAGTTGGCACCGCCAAGCCTGAAAATATTCTGATCCTAAATCCGGTTATTAAAAACTGATTATTTATTCCCCCTTCATCGCTGCTGAAGACCGCCGAACGGTACAAATAATTTGACCAGACTAGATATGATCATTTCCGGTGACTAAAAAAACCTCTTGCCTAAAAAGGCACAAATATTATATAATGTTTGATCGTGGCCAAAATCGGTGTTAGGTGGTGCTGAAGGCACTGCCAAGCAGAACCGCCTTGGTCGCTCGGTCTTCGCCGGGATACTGAAGATAAACCCTTTAAGTCCCGAAGAAACAAAGACCAGCAACAATCTAGGCAGAACCAGCAAACCTGTCTAGTCTTACTTACGAATTTAACGGGATGCCAGCTTAAATAACTCGAAAAAAGTCATTCAAGTTGGGCAGGCTGATAAAGTGGGAAAAATCTTTCCCGCTCCTATAGCCACGGCCACGTTATTTTTGATTGTCGTCTAGTAAAGATAAAGAGAACAATCCGTGTCTATCGGTATCCTCGGTACAAAACTGGGCATGACCCAAATCTTCGACAACAAAACGGGAGTCGCCATTCCCGTCACCGTCGTTCAAGCAGGTCCTTGTCCCGTCACCCAAGTCAAAACTAAAAAAACCGACGGTTATGAATCCATCCAAGTGGGATACAAAACCGTCAAAGAAAAAGCCCTCAACAAACCGCTGCTCGGTCATTTAGCCAAAGCCGGTGTCTCCCCCCTGCGGCATTTAATCGAATACCGCCTCGAGGACGCATCCGCTTACACTTTAGGCCAAGAAATTACCGCCGCTATCTTCCAAGAAGGCGATTTAGTCGATGTGGCTGGAACCACCATCGGACGGGGTTTCTCCGGCTATCAAAAACGCCATAACTTCAAGCGCGGTAACATGACCCACGGTTCCAAAAACCACCGTCTCCCCGGTTCCACCGGTGCCGGTACTACCCCCGGTCGCGTCTTCCCGGGTAAGAGAATGGCTGGACAATACGGAGCAACCCAAGTTACCATCCGCAAATTGTCCGTGGTCAAAATCGATAGCGAACGCCACCTGATCCTGATCAAAGGAGCCGTCCCGGGCAAACCAGGAACCCTGTTAAACATCACCCCCGCCAAGAAATTTGGTAAATAGGGCAAGGAAAGATTAAAGCCATGGTTAACTACACAGTCAAAAATTGGCAAGGGGAAGAAGCGGGAACAGGCACCCTGGAACTGAAAACCGCTAAACCAGAAACCGCCAAACACCTAATTCACCGCGTCGTCGTCAGCCATCTAGCGGCGGCCCGCCAAGGTAACGCCTCCAGCAAAACCCGCTCGGAAGTGCGCGGCGGTGGTCGCAAACCCTGGCGGCAAAAAGGCACCGGTCGCGCCCGGGCCGGTTCGATCCGTTCTCCCCTCTGGCGTGGTGGCGGTGTCATCTTCGGACCGAAACCGAGAGATTTTGAAGTTAAGGTCAATCGCAAAGAGAAAAGATTAGCCCTGAGAACCGCTTTGATCGGCCAGGCCGATAACTTTATCGTGGTTGAAAGCTTCGCCGAACAATTCTCCCAACCCAAAACCAAAGAACTCACCGCTGCCTTAAGTCGCTGGGGAGCCAGTCCAGAGGAAAAAATTCTGCTGATTTTGACGGAAATTCCCGAAAATGTCTATTTATCGGGACGTAATATCTGCAATCTCAAAATTATTCGCGCCGATAGTCTCAACGTCTATGATGTCCTCCTAGCCGATCGAGTTATCGCTACCGCCGCAGCCCTAGCCAAAATTGAGGAGGTCTATGGTGCTTAAAACTGAAGCCAGGCAACTCGCCGATCTGATCCTAAAGCCGATCGTCACCGAGAAAGCCACCCTGCTCCTAGAACAAAATAAGTACGTCTTCGATGTCGCCTTGAAAGCGACCAAGCCGGAAATTCAAGCGGCGATCGAATTGTTGTTTGACGTGAAAGTAACGAAAGTAAACACCAGCCGCCCCTCTCGTCAGAAAAAACGCGTCGGCCGTTTCCTCGGTTACAAACCCCAATACAAACGCGCCATCGTGACCCTAGCGGAAGGCGACTCGATCGCCCTCTATCCCGACGTATAACCACCAAGAAACCCGATAACGGAAAACTAAACTATGGGTATTCGTTCTTTTAGACCTTTAACCCCCGGGACAAGGCAGGCGGCCATCTCCGACTTTAAGGAGATCACCAAAACCGAACCGGAAAAGTCCCTAACTCATCACAAACACAGCAAACAGGGGCGTAATAATCGCGGTGTCGTTACCAGTCGTCACCGAGGCGGCGGCCATAAGCGCCTCTACCGGATTATCGATTTTCGTCGCGATAAACGGGATATTCCGGCCACAGTAGCGGCGATCGAGTACGATCCTAACCGTAACGCCCGCATTGCCCTGCTTTTCTACAAAGACGGGGAAAAACGCTACATCATCGCCCCCGCTGGTTTAGGCGTTGGTGATACCGTCATCGCCGGAGAAAACGCTCCCTTCGAGGTCGGTAATGCCCTACCCTTAAGTCGCATCCCCCTAGGGACAGAAGTTCATAACATCGAACTCGTCCCCGGTCGCGGTGGTCAAATGGTGCGGGCTGCCGGTGGTTTCGCCCAAGTGGTAGCCAAAGAAGGCGATTACGTTACCATCCGCCTCCCCTCCAAAGAAGTCCGCATGATCCGGCGTGAATGCTACGCCACCATCGGAAAAGTCGGTAACGCCGAAGCGAGAAATATCAGTCTCGGTAAAGCCGGCCGTACCCGTCACCGCGGTCAAAGACCTCATGTTCGGGGTAGCGTCATGAACCCAGTCGATCACCCGCACGGAGGTGGAGAGGGTCGCGCTCCGATCGGACGTTCCGGCCCGATGACTCCCTGGGGTAAACCCGCCCTCGGCCGCAAAACTCGCAACAAGAAAAAACGCAGTAGCGATCTCATCGTGCGCCGTCGTACCCAGGGTTAGAAATTATTACTTTACTTTTGACTGAAAATTATGGGTCGTTCACTGAAAAAGGGGCCATTTGTCGCCGGCCACCTGATGGAAAAAATCGAAAAACTCAACGCCCAGGGCAGTAAACAAGTGATTAAAACTTGGTCCCGGTCCTCGACAATCATTCCCGATATGGTCGGTCACACGATCGCCGTTCACAACGGCAAACAGCACGTTCCCGTCTACGTTTCCGAGCAGATGGTCGGTCATAAACTCGGTGAATTCGCTCCCACCCGCACCTTCCGCGGCCACGCCAAGAGCGACAAAAAAGCAGGACGGAAATAGACCGGTGGGCGGTAATCTTAAGACCGTCAAGCCCCCGGTCAGCGTTCAGATAAGCTAAACGGCGCTTAACCTGCATGATCCAATAGCTATAACCCTTTTGGAGTCTATATCGGTGATCCGAAGTAAAAGCCGTTTAGCTTAACTATGAGATGGTGGGTTACGGCGACTAGATAAATTAATAACTAAGTCTTATAAGTTGTCGTCGCCTAACCCACCCTACCTAACTGATAACTGATAACTGAAATGACCATCGATACCTCTAACGAAGTCAAAGCGATCGCCCGCTATATTCGGATGTCACCCCTGAAAGTCAGACGGGTACTCGATCAGATCCGCGGTCGCTCCTATCGGGAAGCCCTAATTATTCTCGAATTTATGCCCTACCGGGCCTGTGATCCGATTCTCAAAGTCCTGCGTTCCGCCGTTGCCAACGCCGAAAATAACGAAGGACTCGATCCCGCCACTTTGGTAGTTAGCCAAGCCTTTGCCGATGGCGGCCCGACCCTAAAACGTTTTCGACCCCGGGCCCAAGGCCGCGCCTACCAAATTCGCAAACCCACCTGTCATATCACCGTCGCCGTCGCTCCTAGCAACGAAGACTAATCACCTTAACTAAAAAAAACACAATGGGACAAAAAATCCATCCCCTCGGTTTTCGTCTCGGCGTTATCAAAGATCATAAATCTTGCTGGTATGCCGACGCAAAACGTTACCCCGAACTACTGCAAGAAGATCGCCGCATTCGTCAGTACGTCGAAAAAAACCTTGCTAATGCTGGTATCGCCGATATTCGCATCGAACGGAAGGCCGATCAAGTAGATATCTCCATCCACACCGCCCGACCAGGGGTCGTCGTCGGTCGTGGTGGCACGGGAATCGAACAGCTGCGCCTAGGTTTACAAAAAGCCCTCGGTGGCCAGCGTCAAATTCGCATTAACGTCATTGAGGTGGCTCGCGTTGATGCCGATGCCAACCTGATCGCCGAATACATCGCCCAACAACTAGAAAGACGGGTTTCCTTCCGTCGTGTAGTCCGGCAAGCCATCCAACGGGCGCAAAGGGCCGAAGTCAAAGGGATCAAAATTCAAGTTAGCGGTCGTCTCAACGGGGCGGAAATCGCTCGCACCGAATGGGTGCGGGAAGGACGAGTTCCCCTGCATACCCTGCGCGCCGATATTGATTACTCCTATAAAACCGCCAGCACCATCTACGGGATTCTAGGCGTGAAAGTTTGGATATTTAAGGGCGAAATTATCCCCGGCCAAGAAGAAATTGCCGCCGCCGTTCCCGCTCAAGCACCGCGCCGTCAACAGCGTCGCCGTCAACAGTTTGAAGATCGCTCTAGTGAGGGCTGATCCCTAATATTTATCAGTGGTAAATAGCTCATGTTAAGTCCCAAAAGAACAAAATTCCGCAAACAACAGCGCGGACGGATGCGCGGGCTGGCCACCGGCGGAAATACGATTAATTTCGGCGATTTCGCCCTGCAAGCCACCGAACCCTGTTGGATTACTTCCCGTCAAATCGAAGCGGCCAGACGGGCAATGACTCGTTATATTCGTCGGGGTGGCAAAATCTGGATCCGCGTTTTTCCCGATAAACCCGTGACCCAACGGGCTGCAGAAACTCGGATGGGTTCCGGGAAAGGTTCCCCCGAATTCTGGGTGGCCGTGGTTAAACCGGGTTTCATTATGTTTGAGATTGCTGGGGTAGCCGAACCCGTGGCCCGGGAAGCAATGCGCCTAGCCGCCCAAAAATTACCGATTAAGACCAAATTTATCACTCGCGAGGAGGATTTTGTCTAATGGCTCTACCGAAAATCGCCGAAGTGAGGAAGATGAGCGATGAGGAAATCGCCGCTGCTATCCTCGCTGCCAAAAAGAAACTGTTTGAATTGCGTTTGCAACAGGCCACCCGCCGCTTGGAAAAAACCCACGAATTCAAACACACCCGCCACCGTCTTGGCCAATTATTGACCGTAGAACGGGAGCGCCAACTAGCCCAGTCCACCCCGGAGGCATAACCCACTATGGCAGTTAAAGAAAGAGTTGGGGTAGTAGTCAGCGATAAAATGGATAAAACCGTAGTGGTAGCCATTGAAAACCGCTCTCCTCACCCTAAATACGGCAAAATCGTCGTGAAAACCCAGAAATTTAAAGCTCACGACGCAGAAAATCAAGCCAAACAAGGCGATCGAGTTCGTATTCGTGAAACCCGCCCCCTCAGTAAAACCAAACGTTGGGAAGTGGCGGAAATATTAACCGATAATTAAATTTCACCTAGGTAAAAACCGTGATTCAACAACAAACCTACTTAAATGTCGCTGACAATAGCGGGGCGCGGAAACTAATGTGTCTGCGGGTGCTGGGAACAGGTAACTGTACCTACGGTGGCATCGGTGACAAAATTATCGCCGTGGTTAAGGACGCTATCCCCAATATGCCCGTGAAAAAATCCGATGTGGTGACGGCGGTGATTGTGCGGACTCGTCAAACCGTCCGTCGCGATAGTGGCATGAGCATCCGTTTTGATGATAACGCCGCCGTGATTATTAATAATGACGGTAATCCCAAAGGTACGCGGGTTTTTGGTCCGGTCGCTCGGGAATTGCGCGATAAAAACTACACCAAAATTGTTTCCTTAGCCCCAGAAGTTCTCTGATCAAAGTCAAAAGTACCAAGGCAATCGGAGGTCAAAAAAAATGAGTAAGAAAAACATTCAAACCCCGCCCCAAAGGCAAAAAATGCACGTTAAAAAAGGGGATGTCGTTCAAGTAATCGCCGGTTCCGATAAGGGCAAAGTGGGCGAAATTTTACGCTCCCTACCCCAAGAAAGTACCGTGGTGGTCAAGGGAGTTAATATCCGCACCAAACATACTAAACCCCAACAGGAAGGAGAATCGGGTCAAATCGTTACCTACGAAGCACCGATTCACAGTTCCAAAGTCATGCTCTATTCCGAGAAGAAAAAAATCGCCAGTCGGGTGGGTTATACCTTGACCGAAGACGGTCGGAAAGTGCGGATACTGAAGAAAACTGGCGAAATTATCGATTAGTTTCCCATCAATTCTAGTTCCTGACCAAGCCCAGGAAAAGCAAGCAGAAAAACTATGAGCCAAAAACTAAAAACCACCTATCAAGAAACCATTGTTCCGAAACTGAAAGAACAATTTGGTTATACCAATATCCATCAAGTACCTAAAGTTATCAAAATTACTGTTAACCGCGGTCTTGGGGAAGCTTCACAAAACGCCAAAGCTTTGGAGTCTTCCAAGGAGGAACTGTCCACCATCACCGGACAACAACCGGTAGTGACTAGGGCAAAAAAAGCGATCGCTGGTTTCAAAATTCGCGAAGGAATGCCCGTGGGTGTCATGGTGACATTGCGCGGCGATCGAATGTACGCTTTTTTAGACCGTCTAATTAATCTGGCCTTACCACGCATTCGCGACTTTCGCGGTATCAGCGGTAACAGTTTTGATGGTCGTGGTAACTACAGTTTAGGCATTCGTGAACAGTTGATCTTCCCCGAAATTGAATACGACAAAATCGATCAAATTCGTGGGATGGACATCTCAATCATCACCACCGCTAAAAACGACGAAGAAGGACGCGCCCTCCTCAAAGAGATGGGAATGCCCTTTAGATAAATCAATCAAGAGAAAAGGAAAAAAATCAGGAAAAAGTGGCAAGGGAAAAGGGAGAAAGCGATTTTGTCAGAGAAATTACTGAATAAATCCTACCTACCTTCTCCTGACGACTGGCTCCTGACTCCTGACTCCCGCAATAACTGACCACTGATGTTGATCCCAATTTAGGAGAAAAACAGGTAATTCATGTCTGCTAACGATACCATCTCGGATATGCTGACCCGCATCCGTAACGCTTGCGCGGTTCGGCAGACCACTACTCAAATTCCCACCACGCGGATGACGCGCAGTATTGCTCAAGTTCTCAAAGACGAAGGCTTTATTGCTGACTTTGAGGAAGTGGGTGAGGGGATTAAATCTCAATTAGTTCTTTCCCTCAAATATAAAGGCAAAAACCGTCAACCGATCATTACTACCCTCACCAGAGTCAGTAAACCCGGCCTGCGAGTTTATTCCAACAGTAAAGACTTACCTCGCGTCCTCGGTGGCATTGGCATCGCCATTGTTTCCACCTCTAAAGGCATTATGACCGATCGCGAGGCCCGTAAACAAAACGTTGGCGGCGAAGTCCTTTGCTACATCTGGTAAACAAGGATAAGCTATCAGCCGTCAGCCTTTCCAAGTTTAAACCCGATAGCTGACCCACTGATAACTCTTCCCTGATAACTGATAACTGATAACTGATAACTGTTATGTCTCGTATTGGCAAACGCCCGATTCCTATTCCCAATAAAGTCACCGTCGATATCGATGGTGCTACCGTGACGGTGAAAGGACCCAAAGGAACTCTCCAGAGAACCCTACCCACCGCCGTCGCCATCAATAAAGATGGCGAAACTCTGCTCGTTACCCGTCAAGACGATTCCCGTACTGCCAGAGAACGCCACGGACTCTGTAGAACTCTAGTAGCCAACATGGTGGAAGGAGTCGCTACCGGCTTTCAAAAACGCCTCGATATCCAAGGGGTGGGCTACCGCGCCCAGGCCCAGGGTAGTAAATTAGTTCTTACTGTTGGTTACAGTAAACAGGTGGAAATGGAGATGCCCGATGGTGTTTCCGTCGCTGTAGAAAACAACACCCAAGTTATCGTCAGTGGCATCGACAAAGAAGCCGTCGGTAACATTGCCGCTAAAATCCGCGAAGTTCGTCCCCCCGAACCCTATAAAGGAAAAGGGATTCGCTATCTTGGTGAAGTTGTCCGTCGCAAAGTTGGTAAAGCTGGCGGTAAAGGCGCTAAAGGCGGTAAAGGAGGTAAAAAATAAACCATGAAACTTAGTCGCAAAGAATCAGTCCGTCGTCGTCACCAGCGTGTGCGTCGCAAAATTAATGGCACTGCTGAACGGCCGCGTTTATCCGTATTTCGTTCTAATAACCACATCTACGCCCAAATTATCGACGACGTAGCCCAACACACCCTCGCTGCCGCTTCTACCCTAGAGGCAACCTTGCGCGGGGAATTAGAATCCACCGCTACCCAAGAAGCCTCGGCTGCCGTGGGTAAACTGGTGGCCCAACGGGCCCTAGAAAGAGGCATCGAACAAGTGGTTTTTGATCGCGGTGGCAATCTCTATCACGGTCGCGTCAAAGCCTTAGCAGAAGCGGCTCGGTCAGCCGGCTTAAACTTCTAAAATATCCTTTCAACACTGATAAAACTATGGCAAAACGTCGCAAAGGCAACCGCGAAAAAGAAAAAGAAACCACTTGGCAAGAGCGGGTCATCCAGATCCGCCGGGTTAGTAAAGTGGTTAAGGGTGGTAAAAAACTCAGCTTCCGGGCCATCGTCGTGGTCGGTAATGAAAACGGCCAGGTGGGAGTGGGAGTCGGCAAAGCAGGGGACGTTATCGGGGCCGTCCGTAAAGGCGTGGCCGATGGCAAAAAACAACTAATTGAAGTCTCCTTAACTAAGGCTAGTTCTATCACTCACCTTACCCGGGGGGCTTCCGGTGGCGCTCAAGTGATTATGCGTCCGGCTGCTCCGGGGACTGGGGTTATTGCCGGGGGTGCTGTCCGTACCGTTTTAGAATTAGCCGGGGTGAAAAATATCCTCGCTAAACAACTCGGTAGCGATAACCCCCTCAATAACGCTAGAGCCGCCGTTAACGCCCTGGAAACTCTCCGCACTTTCTCGGAAGTGGCCAAGGATCGAGGCGTATCTGTAGAACATTTGTACACCTAAAGAAATCACCATGAAACTCCACGAAATCGCCCCCCAACCGGGGTCAACTAAACGCCGTCGTCGTGTGGGACGGGGTATCTCGGCCGGCCAGGGCGCTAGTTGCGGTCTGGGAATGCGCGGACAAAAATCTCGCTCTGGGACGGGGACTCGTCCCGGTTTTGAGGGGGGACAAATGCCCCTCTATCGTCGGGTTCCCAAATTAAAGCATTTTCCTTTGGTTAACCCTCGTCAATACACAATCGTTAATCTGAGAAAATTGGCTTCTTTACCCGCTAATACGGAAGTTACCCTGGAAAGTCTCCTAAAAGCTAAAATTCTTACCAGCAACGACGGCCCTTTAAAAGTTTTGGGTGATGGTGAAATTACCGTTCCCCTCAAGGTGAAGGCCGCCGCTTTTAGCAATAGCGCCAAAGAGAAAATTACCGCCGCTCAAGGTACTTGGGAAGAAATATGAATTTTCCAGGAGATTAGGAGACAGGAGATTAGGAGATTAGGAGATTAGGAGATTAGGAGATTAGGAGACAGGAGGCAAAAGGCCAAGGGCAGCTTTGTTCTCCCCACACCCTAACACCCCACACCCTAACACCCAATCCCCAAGACCAGATTGATATATCATAAGAAGCACAGGGGAAATCTTAAAAAAATCGAGAAAGTTTTCCCCCTCGATTACTTTTTCCCATAAAAAAACTGCACTAGAGGTAACTGTTAATGGTCGTTAGTCGTGATAAGGCTCCCACGGCACAGGAAACGTTTATGCAAATGGCACAGGCGGCTGGTTTACGCGGTCGCTTGTTGATTACATTGGGTTTACTGATTCTGCTCCGTTTTGGGATGTTTGTACCGATACCCGGTTTAGATCGGGCAAGATTAGCAGAAATTATTCAAGGTAACGCCGCTTTGGGAATCCTTGACCTATTTACTGGCGGAGGATTATCCACACTGGGGATTTTTGCCCTCGGTATTCTTCCCTATATCAACGCCTCGATTATTGTGCAATTGCTCACTGCTGCCCTTCCTTCTTTGGAAGATTTACAGAAAAATGAAGGAGAAGCAGGACGGCGAAAAATTGCCCAAATTACCCGTTATATTGCCTTTGGTTGGGCAATTATTCAAAGCATCGGTATTACTCTCGGTTTATTGGTGGCTAACGGCGTTGTGGCCGGAACTTTACCCTCGATCGCTGCTACGGTTCTCGCTTTAGTGGCGGGTTCTATGTTCGTGATGTGGATTTCGGAACTGATCACAGAACGCGGTCTGGGAAATGGAGCATCTTTGTTGATTTTTGTCAACATTGTCGCTGTTTTACCGAAAACCCTCGGTGATACGATTACTTTTGCTCAACAGGGTGGCCGACAAGCGATCGCTCAAGTGGTGATTCTCTTGCTGGTTTTCTTGGTGATGATTATCGGCATTGTTTTTGTTCAGGAAGGAACCCGTCGGATTCCGATTGTTTCTGCCCGTCGTCAGGTCGGTCGTCGTCTCTATCGGGAAAGAACCAGTTATCTACCCCTACGACTCAATCAAGGGGGCGTGATGCCGATTATTTTCGCCTCGGCAGTGTTGGTGTTACCTTTCCAATTGGTGCAAGCTTTACCCACGGATAACCCGGTCGGTCAGGTTTTAGTTCAGTTGGTTAATGCCCTGCGTCCCGATAGTTGGGGTTATGTGGCTTTTTATAGCTTACTAATTCTCGGTTTTAGTTTCTTCTACGCTTCCCTGATCGTTAACCCCAAGGATATGTCCCAAAACCTGAAAAAAATGGGGACCAGTATTCCGGGGATTCGTCCGGGGACCGCTACTACTAATTATCTGGAAGGGGTGCTGAATCGTCTCACCCTTTTGGGCGCTCTCTTTTTAAGTTTGGTGGCTACTGTGCCGACTGTAGTAGAAAGCGCCACCGGTGTCACCACTTTTCGCGGTTTGGGGGCAACTTCCCTGTTAATTCTGGTGGGGGTGGCGATCGATACGGCGAAACAAATTCAAACCTATGTCATCTCTCAACGCTATGAGGGCATGATTAAACAGTAGTTAGATAGTCAGCCAGTGACCTTTTAGCGGTTACTGGTTATTTTTTCCCTTAAAACCCTATATTTAATCCATGAGCAAACGGATCGGTGTGATATTTTTGGGACCGCCCGGATCGGGAAAAGGAACCCAAGCGGCAAAATTAGCGGAATCTCTGACGATTCCCCATATTTCTACCGGTGAAATTTTACGTCAAGCAATTACAGAGAAGACAGAACTTGGTCAGCAAGCACAAGCTTATGTGGAAAAGGGGGAATTAGTCCCCGATGAGTTGTTATTAGGTTTAATTCAGGAACGTTTAAAACAGCCTGACAGTGCTAAGGGTTGGATTCTTGATGGTTTTCCCCGCACGGTGGCACAGGCGAGCTTTTTAGACGCATTACTGGAAGAATTGGCCGATAGTTACACCTATGTGGTTAATTTGGCTGTACCAGATACGGTCTTAATTGAGCGTCTCATGCAACGCGGTCGTCAAGATGATACTAAAGAAACGATCTCCCGTCGCCTACAGGTTTATATCGACCAAACTGCCCCCGTTTTAGATTATTACGGTCAAAAAGGCACTCTTAACCATATCGACGGTAATCAACCGATGGACGCGGTTACTGCCGCTTTGACAGCAGTTGTCACTCCTGTTTAAAGTTTCCCTCAGAATCAATTCAGTTATCAGCTCCTGAAGGACGCAAAGCGCCCTAAAAAGAAAAAGAGAAACTAGGGACAAGCCCTGATATTCTAAATCTGGAAGTATCCTGAACTCAAACCGGAGTAACAATGGTGTCATCAGACCCGATTATCAGCAA